>JAZSOJ010000083.1:0-10381 GCA_045536855.1 Clostridia bacterium
TCAACTCATTGATGAATACATACATTTCTACAATAACGAAAGAATACAACTTAAAACAAAACTGACCCCGCTTGAAAAACGGAGTCAGTATGTTGCTTAATGTTTAATTACACTACAATAATGTCTTTTTTGGACTGTCTGAACAAAATGGTTCGGTTCATGCCACGGTCTCTTTTTCTTGACAGACTAAATTTTCATATTATATAATACAATTGTGAAAATAATGAAGCGGAGGATCAGACGATGAAAAAGGGGATGCTTGCCTTAACCATAGTGATTGCGCTGTTGGGAAGTATGTCTGTGGTTTCTGTCGGCGCAGAAGAGAAGGTTTCTCTTTCTGACCGATTGCTTTCGAATGCTGTTTTTTATCAGCTGGATCAGACAGAGAATGGTTCGTCGCAGCTTATAACAACGGATCATCTCGGAAACGAGGTTTCTTTGCCCTATGAAAATTTAGAAATGCCCTCATTTTTCAGCGCAGGAACATTACCTTCTTCCTACGATTTAAGACAACAAAAGAATGTAAGTGCAAGAACGCTTTCAACCTCGGTCAAGCACCAGGGTTTCAGCGGTTTTTGCTGGGCGTTTGCGGCAAGCGCTTCAGCGGAAAGCTCGGTATTAAAACAGAACCTCGAAAAAGAAGAAGATTTATCCGGTATCGGCGGGCAAAATGAGCTTTCATTTTCTCCGGTTCATTTAGGCCAAACCGCTTTTTATCCTATAGATACAGACGGAATTTCAGGCGATTATTTCTATTCTTCCTACACCGGTTCCCATTCCGGCAACGACTGGATTACAGCGGCGGCGATGTCTTCGGGCAGAGGCGTGCAGTTGTGGCGTGAAAACTCGATTTCTTTTATGCGCTATGGTGTAGATGAGGCGCAGAAAACGGTGTCATATTATACGCTTCGAAACTTTTATGATACGGCAATGGATTACCGCAACCCGACATCCCCTGCAAACCATTCCAACATCGAAAAGGTCAAGCGCTGGGTGATGCAAAATGGCGTTTGCTCGCTCCATTATCATCCGTCCACGATTTATATGAATGCGGCAAAGACGCTGGCCGGCGTTTATTCGAAAAACACCGTAGGAAACAGTAACCACGCAGTTTCCCTGATTGGCTGGGACGATGCTTTTGATTTTTCGGTTTTTCCCGGTATGACGACACGCCCACCGGCAAACGGTGCGTGGCTGATTAAGGACAGCTATGGGGAAGAAGACGCAGTGGGCGGTTATTATTGGCTTTCGTACTATGACACCAGTATCACGAGCGTCGGCTCGTTTGAAATGATGCCCGCAGAAGAAACAGACAATAACTATCAGTATACAGGCATGATAGGAAATGTTAATATTAACCCTGTAAAAGCGGCAAATGTATTTACTGCAAAAGGGGAAGAAACGCTGACACGGCTCGGTATTTTCACGGTGTCGCCCTTGGTCAGCTATACGGCGACCGTCTATCGAGGAGTTTCGGACAGCCCCGAATCAGGGACTCTTGCGGCAACGGTGGAAGGCCTGTTTGAGCATCGTGGCTATCAGACAATTGAACTGGACACACCGGTTTCTTTAAGCGCAGGGGAGAAGTTCTCTGTTGTTTTTGCCCTGGAGGATATCGAGGGGAATGCCGGCGATTTCTGGTTTGAGCTTGACGGCGGTGAATTCTTCGCAGGCGAAAGAGTGCACTACGCATCTTCTGCCGGCGAAAGCTACTTATATGAAAATCTGGGCGCCGGGCCTGCGTGGTACGACACGACAAACGTGCTCCTCACGCAGACGCAAACGCTCGGTAATGTGATGATTCGTGCATATACGGAAAATGCAGAAAGAACAGTCGATAAAACCGCACTTTCTGCGGCAATTCTTCGCGCTGAGACAGAGGAAAGCACAGGGCTTTCCAATGATTCCAACAGTAACATCAGAAGTGAGCTCTGGGGGATTTATGAGCAGAATCTTTCGGCGGCGAATGCGCTTATGGAAAGTGATACCGCATCACAGCAGGAAATCGACAATCAAACCAAAAACTTAAATGCGATTTTGAATATATTAAAACGAGACCGAGAAAAAACCATTTCCACCGCAGATGAACTTTATGCCTACGCAAAAGATTGGATGAGTCCGGTTAACGGATGCATTGAAACGGTAAAACTCGGGGATGATATCGTGCTCAATCCGGCGTCGGCCTTTTCAAAGGACGCAAACGGCTTTATTCGCTCAGCACTAAACGGTACAAGGCTCTGGACTCCGCTCGGCTCGAAAGGAGAGCCTTATCCGGTAAACTTTGACGGTCAGGGACATAGTATTTCAGGAATGTTGGTTGCCGGCGGAACGTATCGGGGCTTGTTCGGGGAAATGACCGGAACACTAAAAAATCTGGCCTTAAAGGACAGCTTGGTTTATACAGGCACGGCGAGCGGTTCGCTCATCGGCTGTCTGCATCAGGGCGGCACAGCAGAAAACTTAATCATCAGCGGCGTCAGCGTCATTCCGCAAACAACGGCAACGGATATGGTCGGCGGCGCAGTGGGCGTGATGAGAGAATATGATTTCTATTTTGACGATGCCGAAACCTTGCCTCCGCCGAACATAAAAAACGTATCGGTAACGGACGGCTTGGTCATTGGAAACCGCGCAGTGAGCGGTGTCGTCGGAAGAATTTTTGAAAACGGAACGCTTGGGGAAGGTCTTTCCTTTACCGGACGTATCGAGGCGAGACTACAAACGGATTCCTATGAAATTATAGGTCCGGTGGTTGGCCGGGATGAAACCAAAGCCGCGACCTATCCGGCGGTTACATTTAATGCGGCTAATACCACGATGCGAATGACTCTGCTTTGCGATGAGGAAACTTACAGCGGTACGCTTTCGCTTTTGACGGCGCCGGAGCACAAGGGGCTTAAGAGCCTTACGTCAACGAATCTTGCGCTTTCCAAAGGCGAGCGCGAACAGGTTTACGTTTTTCGCGGTGCGCCGTGGGCAAACGACATTTCGATTTCAGCCACGCTTTATGATATCAGCGATTTTTCTACCTTATATGAGAACGGAATGGTGACAGTGACTTCGCCGAAACGGATGGATACGGGCGCGTTCTTACTGGCGGCACGTTATGCGGGCGGAAATCTCGTAAAAGCCGTACCGATAGCGGTCAGCTTGCAAAACGGAAAGCAGACAGTGGATATTTCCTCCCAATTTACGCCGCAGACGGGGGAAACTTATAAAGTGATGTTGTGGGATTTGGCAAAGGTACAACCGCTTGGCCCAGCAACGGAATAATAAAAACAGAGGGTACAGAATTTTGATTCTGCACCCTCTGTTTTTAATTAAAATAACCCAACGATAAATGAAACGATACTGCTGCCGAAGGTCATAATCAGTCCGGCGGTCAAAACGCCGAGTGCGATGGAGGGGAGCGCCTTTTTCATCCGCATATCCAAGAATGCGGCGATGAGTGCGCCGGTCCAGGCACCGGTCCCGGGCAGGGGAATCGCCACGAAAATGAACAATCCCCAAAATTTGTATTTTTCGACCTTGCCCTTGTGCTTTTCTGCTTTTGCCTCAATCCATAGTCCCAACTTTCGAAAGGCTCGGGTTTTTAAGAACCAGCGGATGAGAGGACGGATTAAAAGCAGAATAAAGGGTACGGGCAAAAGATTCCCAACCACGCTTAAAAAGTATAAAACCCACGGGTCCATTCCGAGGACAAAACCAAGTGGGATTGCGCCTCGCAGTTCCACAATCGGAACCATGGAAACAAGGGTAACCAACAGCTCATCGGAAAGGGATAAGCTTTGGAAAAAAGAGATGATTGCGTCAGTCATTGATTTGCCTCCTACTTTTTAGGGAATTACGATAGTTTCCACGCCGGCGACTGCTTCATCAATTAAAGATTCTACGGCAAGCAGTTCTTCCGATGCCTTGATTTTATCAAGTTTTGGCTTGGTGTTTGGATGCTTCGGCGTAAAGATGGTACAGCAATCCTCATATGGAAGAATCGAGGTTTCAAACGCACCAATCATGCGGGAACGCTCAACGATTTCGTCCTTATCCATACCGATGACCGGGCGAAATACCGGTAGGCTCACAGCGTCGTTAGTAACGCCTAAGGCCTCTACCGTCTGGCTTGCCACCTGGCCGATACTCTCGCCGGTAACGAGGGCAATTGCACCGTTTTTCTTTGCGATGCGTTCGGAAATCTTCATCATAAAGCGACGCATAATAATGGTCAGCTGCTCTTCCGGACAATGCTTTCTGATTTCAAGCTGAATATTGGTAAACGGAACGATGTGTACTTTCATGCCGCCGGTATAAGCGGATACGATTTTTGCGAGTGTGAGCACCTTTTCTTTGGCACGTTCGCTGGTATAGGGGTGCGAGAAGAAATGTACGGCCTCAAGAGCCACACCTCGCTTTGCTGCCATATAGCCGGCAACGGGGCTGTCAATGCCGCCGGAGAGGAGCAAAAGTGCTTTTGCGTTGGTGCCGACCGGCATACCGCCCGGACCTTTGATTTTATCACAGTAAACGTAGGTGTTGGTATCTCTAACCTCAACCATTACGGTTTTTTCGGGAGTTTTAACATCTACCGAAAGATGCGGAAACTTTTCGCAAATTGCACCGCCTACCTCACGGCAGATTTCGGGTGAGGAGAGCGGAAATTTTTTGTCCGAGCGCTTTGCCTCTACCTTAAAGGTCTTCGCCAAAGAAAGCTCCTCAGCGAGACATTCGGGCGTAGCCTCACAAATCGCACCAATTTCCTTGGGCAGCACATAGGCACGGCTGATGGAAACGATGCCGAACACCTTGGAAAGACGATCCATTGCTTCGGGGATATCTGCCTCGCTCGCCAGGTCAATGTAGGTCGTTGCCTGTGCCTTGGTAATCTCGGGCGAAAGTCCACGCAGAGATGCACGAATATTTTTTATCAAAAAATCCTCAAATATCGGGCGGTTTAAGCCTTTTAATATAATTTCTCCATATTTAACCAAAATAGTTTGTTTCACGAAAGAATCCTCCTAAAAACCTTGTTGAATCGGGGCAGTATTGCGGCAAACATATAGAATCCGCTCGCTTTTTTCTTCGGGCAAGCGTTTGGTATAACCGTCGCATTTGGCCAAAACAGTAAAGCCATGACGCTCAAGCGTCTTTTCAATTTCGGCGCAGGGGTACATGCGCTCGGTATGTGTTTCGTCAA
The DNA here is from genome assembly GCA_045536855.1 of Clostridia bacterium. Lineage (GTDB taxonomy): Bacteria > Bacillota > Clostridia > UBA1381 > UBA9506 > RGIG1666. The sequence goes on from JAZSOJ010000083.1 coordinate 5,192, forward strand.
AGCGTGCGTATCGTCCGTCCTCTGCCTGCTCAAAAAAGGTAAGATAAAAATCGCAAAGCTTTGTTTCCTCATCAAAATCATTTTCCCACACATAGAAGATATCATCCGTCTCATAAGTGAAGGTATGATCTGCCAAAACGTTGCGAAATTTATATTCTGAATTGATATCGAAAATAAACAGACCGTTGGGGTTTAAGTAGTTGTTTGCCAGATGAAACACACGGTCTAAGTCGCCATCTTCGGTCAGGTAGTTTAAGCTGTCTAACATACAAACGATGGCATCCACCGTTCCGTAAAGCTCAAACTCCTGCATCTTTTGCAAGAGTAGTAGCGATGACGGGCATTTTTCCTGCGCTTTTTGGAGCATCGCCTCGGAGGCATCAATGCCAATCATATCGTAGCCTTTTTGCGCAAGATGCGAGGTCAAAGTCCCCGTTCCGCATGCGAGGTCTAACACAAGCTTCGGTTTTTTTTCCTCACGCTCGAAAATTCCGTCGATACGTGTGGCAATTGTTTCATAGTCAACATCAAAGGTCAGTCGGTCATAAAGCTCTGCAAAGCGTTGGTATGCACTCATTTTGCATCCTCCTTTTTCCCCTTGATTTGTTCCCAGTAGCTTGAGGTCAGCTGTTCGTTTTTATTCGTGCCCGGCACATAATATTTTTTGTTCTGAATGGCATCGGGCAGATACTGTTGTTTTACATAATTGTTCGGGAAGTTGTGCGGGTATTGGTACGTAAGCCCTCGTCCCATTTTTTTTGCCCCGCCGTAGTGGGCGTCCTTTAAATGATTCGGCACTTCACCTGTATTTTTTGAACTCACATCGGAAAGAGCCTCATCGATGGCGCAGACGACCGAATTGCTTTTTGGTGCGGTGGCAAGCAAGACTACTGCTTCCGCCAGCGGAATCCGTGCCTCAGGAAGACCCAGTTGAAGAGCTGAGTCTACGCAGGCTTTGGTAATGGCGATCGCCTGCGGATAGGCAAGGCCGATATCCTCTGCGGCGATGACCATCAGCCTTCGGCAGATAATCAAAAGGTCTCCACCGGCAATCAGACGGGCAAGGTAGTGAATCGCAGCATCAGGGTCACTGCCCCGAATGGATTTTTGAAATGCGCTGATGACATCATAGTGACTGTCTCCGTCTTTGTCGTGGCGAAAAGCTTTTTTATTCGTGCATTGTTCTATCAGTTCCGTGGTGATGGAAAGCGTGTGATCCGATCCCAAAGGGGATGCCATGACGCAGAGCTCCAAGGTGTTGAGTGCCTTTCGCACATCGCCGGAAGACGTCTGAGCAATCAAGGCTTTTGCATCATCTTCGAGTGAAAGCGTAATCCCAAGCTCGTCAGCGAGGAGACAGACTCCACGTTTTACGGCATTTTGAATATCCTCGGGCGCAAGCGGCAAGAATTCAAACACGCTGGCACGGCTTAAAATGGCGTTGTAAATATAAAAATACGGATTTTCCGTCGTGCTTGCAATTAAGGTGATGGAGCCGTTTTCCATAAATTCCAAAAGAGATTGCTGTTGCTTTTTATTGAAATTCTGAATTTCGTCTAAGTAAAGCAGAACGCCGCCCTGCGTTTCTACGCCGTCTAAGTCCTTGATGATGGCTTTAATATCTGAAACGGAGGCATTGGTGGCGTTTAACTTGTACAGTTTTTTGCCTGCAACTCGTGCGGCAATATTTGCAATTGTGGTTTTTCCCGTGCCGGACGGACCATAGAAAATCATATTCGGGATATTTCCAGACTCAATCAGTCGGCGCAAAACTTTGCCTTCGCCGATTAAGTGTGTCTGCCCGAAAACCTCGGATAAGTCACAGGGTCTGATTCTGTCTGCCAGTGGTGAGGACATCGCTTTGCTCCTTTCTGATAAATCAGTATAAATACCGAAAAGGGGATGTTAAAAAAGTCCAGACCGCAAAAAGAAACATAACCATTGAAAAATAGGTATTGCAAAGTATGCTACTTTTATCAATTAATATAAAAAAGTCTCAAAAATTCGATTTTTCTTTCGAAATTATTTCTTTTTGCTATAAACAAACTTCGCCTCTTGACGTACGAACGTACGCCTTCGGGTAACCAAAATCAAGGATGGACCTTGATTTTGCTCAGTTTGTTTATTCTGCTTCTTTTTTACCTATCCCCTAAAAAGGCGGTGTTTAAAAACACGAGTTTTTAAACACCGCCTTTCATTTCAATTATTTCTTTTTCAGTGCGATAACCAAACGGCGATTCGGCTCTTCGCCAATGCTGTAAGTTTCCACATTGTCATTTGCCTGAAGCGTCGAGTGAATAATTCTGCGCTCGTTCGAGCTCATCGGCTCAAGCGTTACCTTGCGACGGTTTTTCACAACGCCACGAGCTAAACTGTTTGCGAGTTTGACAAGGGTTTCCTGACGTTTTTCACGGTAGTTTTCAGTATCTAAAACGACCTTGATATAATCGCCGTCGCCACGGTTTACGCAAAGACTGGTCAGATGCTCCAGCGCATATAAGGTGTCGCCACGCTTGCCGATAATAATACCCATATTGTCACCGGAAAGCTCAATATTCATCAGCTTATCGGTGCTCTTGATATCGATAGTAACCTTAAGGCCCATGTTGAAGAAAACTTCATTTAAGAAATCTCTTGCACGGGATTCCAAATCAAGCGCCGGTGCTACACGGACAATCGCATCTTTTGAGCCGATGCCGAAAAGGCCACGGCTTCCTTCTTCCAAAACCGTAATTTTTACTTTATCCTGAGAAAGGTTCAGTTCTTCTAATGCAAGCTCAACAGCGGCCTGCACGGTTTTTGCAGATTTTGTGATACTCTTGCTCATTTTTTCCTCCTTTTACTTTCCCGTTCTCTGAAATGTTCTTTTTTCGGTGCTTCTGCCACATCTTTTTTCTTATAGTAGTTTGTCAGGACATATTGCTGAACGATTTGAATAATATTGGAAAGTGTCCAGTATACGCCAAGACCTGCAGACATGGTGTATGCAAAGAATGCGGTCATAAACGGGAAAATGTAGTTCATCATCTTCATTGAAGATGCGGGTGAATTGTCAGGGGAAGTTTGTTGCGACTGATTTCCGCTGATTTTCTGCGAAAGCCAGGTGGAAAGGTAAGTGGTAAAGCCTGCAAGTACCGGGATAATCAGCAGAATGGTGTTTCCGGCTGCTGACGGCACTCCTGAAAGGTCTAAACCATAGAACCAGAAATTGATATCCATGGCGCCGGAGAGATTCGGGAGAACTGCAGTAAGTGCATCTCGGTGCTCGGCAATCAGCTTTGCAATATTGATTTCATCAATCATACTGCCGGCAGCGAGATGTCCCATGTTAACCAGGGCGTCAAAGACCTCCTGTACGGTCGGCAGACCATACTGTCCGAGTTGTACCACATAGGTCAGCGGGTTTCTAATGATATTATAAAGAGCAATCAGAAGCGGGAGCTGAATCAAAAGCGGGAGACAACCGCCCATCGGGTTGACGCCGCCCTGCTGATAGAGCTTCATCGTTTCTTGATTTAATTTTTCTTTGTCATACTGATATTTTCTCTGCAGTTCAGCAAGTTTCGGCTGAATTGCCTGCATTTTGACCATTGATTTTTGCTGCTTCATGGAAAGCGGCAAAAGAATAAGCTTTGTTATAATCGTAAAGAACACGAGCGCCCAGCCGTAGTTTTGTACCAGCATAAAAATAATGCGGAACAAAAATCCGAGCGGCACGTTGATAATGTCAAAAATATTACCCAAAATGATGGCCTCCTTCGGCTAACTTATTCAACAGGATCATAGCCACCTTTGGAAAAAGGATGGCATTTTAAAATTCGCTTGATAGCCATAAAACTACCTAAAAGAGCGCCTTTTTTCGAAATTGCCTCCAAGGCATACTGTGAACAGGTCGGGTAAAACCTGCAACACGGCTTTTTCAGAGGCGAAATGTACTTTTGATAAGCACGGATGACGGAAAGTAACAGTCTTTTCATTTCCAAGACCTCTTTGTTTTCAAACTTACGAGTCGAAAAGGCCTGCTTTGTGCATCAAGAAGCGAACCGCATCCGATACTTCTGAGCAGGATTCTAATGACAAACAGCTATTGCGTGCAACGATGACACAATCGTAACCGCAAATCAGCTCCGGTTCCATCAAACGATAGCTTTCTTTCAAAAGGCGACGGATACGATTTCGTTTGGTCGCCTTGGCGACCTTCTTTCCCACCTTTAGTCCCAGCCGGTTTATCCCCAGCCGATTGGGCAGGTAGTAAAGGACAAAATGCTCGTGGTATGTTTTTTTGCCTTTGCGGTAAACCCTTAAAAAAGATGCGTTTTGATTCAGACTGATGGTCTTTATCATAACTATTCCCTTCAAACTTCTCGATTTATGAATAAAGTCGCTGAAGAAATTCCCCAGCGACCATTTTTTCATAAACCAAATTATGCGGACAGCACCTTTCTGCCCTTGAGTCTTCTGCGCGCCAATACCTTACGGCCGGAACGAGAACTCATTCGATTTCTAAAACCGTGGTCTTTTTTTCTTTTGCGAGTATTCGGCTGATATGTTCTAAGCAAATGCTCCACCTCCTATTGCGAACTTGACAAAATGAAAGCATACCAATCTACTGTTCATCATATACCCTAACATTATAACTTGCGAAAACCGAGTTGTCAATACTTTTTTTGGGGATTGTGAATAAAATATAAATTTATGTGAAAAAGCAGTTCCTTTTTTAAAAAATAAATGGTATAATATCAGTTACAATATTTGTGAGGTGGAACAAAATGAAAATGGATTTATCCTGCCCGGTGGAAAACAGGGGCGTAATTGTAAAATCAAGCAGTACAAACGGCGAGCCTTATGCACTTTGCAAGCTGTTTAATTTAAGTGATAAAGTCGTGTCGGGCGTTCGCCTTTTATTGCACGTATATGATGCCGGCGGAAAAGAGACGGGAACTATCGAGGCAAGCCTTGAAGGCCTCAGCGGTCAGCCGAGAAGTCAGTTTGCCGCGGAAAAAGGAGTTTCGCTTGCGGAAATTCCGGAAGCCAAGCACGTGGTTGCTGATATCGGGGAAGTGCTTTTTGAGGACGGGGAAGTATATACCGTATCAGAAGAAAATATGACCGAAGTAAACACCGTGCAACCGGAGTATGAAGAAATCGTGCGCTTAAAAAGTGTGGCGGGCGAGGATGCACTTTGCTATG
>JAZSOJ010000021.1:0-22482 GCA_045536855.1 Clostridia bacterium
ATAAAAGCGACATCAATCGAAGCAAAATCAAGAGACTCGCCAACCTGTTCCTCCGTCACATGACGGATGTTCGTGCGCTCCATATTCACTACACGTTCGTCCGTCCGCAAGCTCCATGCAAGCTGACCATAGCCAACATCAACCGCATAGACCTTTTGTGCGCCGTTTTGCAGCATACAATCCGTAAAGCCACCCGTCGACGCCCCTACATCCATGCAAACTGCATCTGAAAGTGTAATTGGGAATTCCTGCATCGCTTTTTCCAGTTTCAAACCACCACGACTGACATAGCGAAGGGTGTTCCCTCTCACCTCTACCTTTTGTCCTTCTGTCACGGTCATTCCCGCCTTATCGCATTTCTGCTCGTCCACAAACACGATGCCGGACATAATAATCGCCTTCGCTTTTTCCCGGCTGGGCGCTAAACCATGGTCCGTTAAGTATACATCCAGACGTATTTTTTCTGCCAACTATGCTCTCCCCTTTTTCGTCTGCTTTTTCCCTTCTTTGATTGCAAAATCACACACAACCGCCAACGGACAATCTCCGCAACGAGGTCTGCGTGCAATACAAAGATTGCGGCCATGCTCCACAATCTGGTGGCAAAAAAGTGCCGAATACTCCGGCGGAATCATCTTAACCAAATCTTTTTCGACTTTTTTAGGGTCGGTTTCTTTCGTAAGGCCCAACAGCTTTGTAATTCGCTTACAATGCGTATCCACTACGATTGCAGGTTTCCCAAACACATCGCCGATAATTAGATTTGCAATTTTTCTGCCAACACCGGGTAAGCTCAAAAGTTCCTCCATTGTCTCCGGAACGACACCATTAAACTTCGTAAGAAGTACCTCGCCGCACTTTTTCAGGTTCTTTGCTTTATTGTGATAAAAACCGGTGGAATGAATCAACTGCTCCAACTCGGCAATATCTGCTTCTGCAAATGCCTTGGCATCGGGGAAACGTGCAAACAGTGCAGGTGTTACCAAATTCACCCGCGCATCCGTACACTGTGCGGCAAGTTGCGCCGCCACAATCAAGTGAAACGGGTCGGCATACTCTAAAGTACACGGCGCATCTCCATAGAGTTCGCCCAGTTTCTCCCGCAGAATTGCGACTTTCTCTTTTTTTGTCATGCGCCCCACCCATCTATTCTAAAATCCATTTCATTTCATATGTCACATCATCGCCATTGACCGTCACGAGCAAATATTTCACATAAGAAATATTGGTTGCCGGTGGCATCAGTCCGATGCTCGGGAACACGCCCGCTGTATTGACATAGCGAACACCGTTTTCTATATAGCTTTCGTTTTTCAAGCCTCCGCCGAAAACATAGACCGTTTTTCCTTTGGAAACGGCGTCTGAAAGCGTTTCTTGGAAGAATTTTTTCTCTGTTTCATGTTCGGAAATTCCCGGCTTTGTCAGGAAAACAAATACATTTTCTCCGCTTGCCGAAGAAACATCTGCACGGAATTTCTTCCATTGTTCTGCCCCGCCGTCAGCAATGCTGCCGCTACCGTTATCAATGGTAATAAATGTGCTGTTTCGATACGTAAAGCTCTGATAAGAACGGCTGGTAAAATATTTCTCGCCAAGATTTGCAATTGATTTCTCATCAAACTCACTGCCAACAAAGGCGTGTAGGTCGCTTGCTTCTGCCATCGCTGCCGAGGCACGATTCATCATAAATAAATCAAACAAATTTTTTGGCGTTCTGGTATTTCCAAACACCGTAAAACGGAACCCGTTCTTTGTAAGTTCTGCGGAACGGTTCTGTGAATCAGCAATCACTTTTCCTGCCGGTACACCGATTTCTTCTGCGCCATCAATCATGAGTGCCATACTTGCACTTGTTGCGCCAAAGTTTGCCGTAAGCACCGTTGCACCTTTAGAAAGCGCACGGATTCTGTTATCCTTTCGTTCGGCAATCGGATGAGCGACCACAAAATCCGTATCTTCTATATGGATTCTTGCTTTTTCCCCTTCGGCATCCCAGCCCCATAAAATAGGCTCAGCGGATTTTCCCGTACTCAGTTCCATTTTTTGCACAGAGAATTGCATCCTGTGCGGAATGTCCAAAACGGTCAGCGATATGGTTTCTGTTATGCCCGCATACTTTGCAGACAGCACAACCTTTCCTGCACTCGTCGCAAAGAACAGGCCATCTTTCATATATCCTGAGCCTTCAATAACATCCCAACGGATTTTCGATTCATCCACCTCACATACAAGGTCATTTTTATCGTATGCTTTTAACCATACCCGCCTTGCCGTATTGCGGAACACATTGGCATCCTCTGTAAAAAGTTGTAGCGTAGCGGGTTTGTTTGTCGGGGTTAGGCTCGATACAATACCAACAGAGTTGGTAACTGCACGGTTGCCTCCGTCCGACGGTTTGTTTGCCACCGTCTGCGCTCCGTCTTCTTTGATGGCAAGCAAGGTCGAACCACCGCCGTCAAAATTCATTGCGTGATAGCAACCCAAATCAAGCATCAGTTCGCCCAACTGTTTTTGGCTCATACCTTTTGCATCACTTCGCCGTCCGTCCACCGCTACAAGTGTAAGCACTGTTCCGCTTGCATCAATTCCGACAACACTGCGGGGGTGATATCCCGTGATGTTATGCGAAAATGATGTCTGCGGTATCCCATTTGCCAAAACGATGCCACCGCCGCCGATCGCATTTTCTATTTTTTCATAATCGGGCGTGGTCACTACGGAAAGTTCAACCGCATCACCTACCTGCAGGTGATCATCAATAAATGTATTGCGTGTGAGGTTTGACGTTAAGATATATCCGCCCTCCGGAATTTCGCAGGGTTCACTGTCCCAACGTTTATCAATCACCACACCGTCGGCATTGACAACAATCTCCTGAACGGCGCCGCTGGCGCCCAAGGACAGATTGTTCCAACGGTCTGTATACATCACAAGACCCGTAAAATCGTCATACTTATTCAGCGTTGAAACCTTTTCACTCGCCCCATCCGGCGCTGTTACTGTGATATCAAAAGTAAAACTGTTTAAGTGAAGTGTTGCATCTTCTTTGAGCTGATACAAAACGTTCATTTTCTCGGCTGTTGCCGGTGTTGAACAGAGCTCACCGTCAATGATTTCCATCCCCACGGGAGAACCTCTGCCCGCTTCTCCTCGTTTGGATGCAAAAAAGTCTGCATTGATTGCCACTACGGTGTCATTCTTTTTCGCCGAGCTTAAGGTGCTTTCCAAATAGGACTCGCCCCGTGCATCCCGCAAGACCTTAAACGCAAGGTGGGGTTCGGACAAGTCTGCACGCACAATATGAATGTCTTGCCAGCCATTTTCATACAGCCGTTTGACATGGCGATAAGACACGCCACGCACCAGATTTTTTTCCTCAATGATATCTTCTAAGTAAACTTCGCTTGCAAATGCTGACGGAATCAACGATGTCAAAAGCATGAACCCCGCAAGCAAAGCGCCAAATCGTTTTCCTGCTTTCATGGTTTCTCCTTTATTTGTTTACAACTTCCTTCAAGTACTTCATAAATTCCTCGGATAAGTCGTCACGACGCAAAGCGTACTCCACTGTTGCCTCTAAAAAGCCCATCTTATTGCCTACATCATATCTGCGACCAATAAAGTCATATGCATACATTTCCTGTTCTTTTGCAAGTGTCTTTAATGCATCGGTCAGCTGAATTTCGCCGCCGGCACCCGGCTTGGTATTTTCAAGATGAGTAAAAATTTCCGGCGTAATGATATAGCGGCCTAAAACTGCAACATTAGTCGGTGCTTCCTCTCTCTTCGGTTTTTCCACCATATCACGAACACGCCACATTCTGTCCGCCACCTGCTCGCCTGATACGATGCCATACTTATTGACCTCGCTCTCCGGAACAGACTGAACACCCAAAACGCTCGCCCGATATTTATCGTACATTTCAATCATCTGGCGAAGGCATGGTTTTTCAGCGTTATAGACAACATCATCGCCGAGCAATACGGCAAAGGGCTCGTTTCCTACAAAGGATTTTGCGCAGTAAATTGCATGCCCTAAGCCCTTCGGCTCTGCCTGACGCACATACTGAATATTCATCATTGAGCGGATATTTTTCATTTCCTCTAAAACTGCAGTTTTTCCGCTTTTTTCAAGTTCTGTTTCGAGTTCATAGAATTTATCAAAATGATCCTCGATACACTTTTTCGTGCGGCTGGTAATAATGAGTAAATCGGTAATGCCGGCCGCCGCTGCTTCTTCAATGATATACTGAATCGTCGGTTTGTCCACAATCGGAATCATTTCTTTCGGGACTGCCTTTGTCGCCGGTAAAAATCTTGTTCCTAATCCTGCTGCGGGAATAACCGCTTTTCTTATAGTAGCCATAATGTTCTCCTCTATATCGTCAAATTAATTTTTTGTCTTTCCAATCGGTTTCCAACCGTCAAGTCCCGAGCTTACCAATGCGGTAAATGCTCGGTCTTTTAATCCTCTGTTTTCCTTGTCGAGTGTTCTGAGCACCTCCTTAACATAGCTTCGCTTGGTGCTTTTATCGGCGGGACAAGTGTTTTCTATGACGGGATAGTTTTCCTCTTTTGCCTTTTTGCGAATCATCTTTTCCTCCACATAAATCAGCGGACGAATCACGGTGATTTCGCTTCTTGTAAGATAAGTCACAGGCGAAAAACATCCGAGCTGACCTTCAAAAAACAAGCTCAAATAAAAGGTTTCAATCACATCATCATAATGGTGTCCCAAAACCACCTTGTTACAGCCGTGTGCTTTTGCGGCGTTGTTTAATGCGCCACGTCTTAAATTGGCACACAGAGCACAGGGATTTTTCTCTTGCCGATAGTCAAACACAATCTTGCGAATGTCTGTTTGTTCAATGATATAAGGAATATTTCGTTCCTTGCAAAACGCAGCAATGGGTGAAAAGTCCATATCCCTTCCGCCCAAATCCAGCGTGATCGCCATAAGTTCAAATTTTTTCGGGTAAAAGCGTCTGAGCCCGTCAAGCGCCGTCAACGCCAAAAGCGAATCCTTTCCGCCCGATACACCGACGGCGATGCGGTCGCCCGCTTCTATCATACCGTAATCCTCGACAGCACGGCGGACACGGCTTAAAATCTGTTTCATATATTTCTCCTTTTCGCAACGTTAGCTCATCTTACATTGCGGAATCCACGACCGATAATTTCACTGCTGGTCGTAATAATAATAAATGCGTGCGGGTCAATCTCTTTGATTTTTGCGCGCAATTTCACCGCCTCTGCACGCTTACATACCGTATGAATCATCGTTTTCTCGTCTTTGGTATATTCGCCAACGACACTGCTCACCGTTACGCCATGGTGCAGTGTTTGAATGATAAATTCAGAGATTTCCTCCCGTTTTTTGGTAATTACAACAAAATATTTGCAGGTGTTTAAATTTTCTATCACGCCGTCAACCAAAAAAGCTTTTGCAAACAAACCAAGCAGCGAGAACAATCCCGTAGTCACGCCAAACACGAAAAATGCACTGGACGCAACCAAAAAGTCCACAACCAAAAGAGCTTTTCCAACATCCAGCGAGGTATATTTTTTTAGAATCAATGCCGCAATATCCGTGCCACCCGAGGAGGCATTTGCGTTAAATATCATCGCCGAACCGATGGAGGTCAGAAGCATTGCGTATACCAACTCTAAGAGCGGTTCGGATGATAGCGGCTCGTTAATCGGAACCACCAGTTCCAAAAGATATGTAACCGCCGAATACAGCATACTACAATAGACGGTTTTAAAGCCGTTTTGTTTCCCTAAAAACAAAAAACCTAATATCAAAAGTACGATGTTAAGCACTCAGATCCAGATACCTGCTGAAATAAAGGTGATCGGTGCTAAAATGGTGGCGATACCTGTGACGCCGCCAGTTGCGAATCCATTGGGTATTTTGAAAAAATACACGCCAGCAGCCAATAATAGCGATCCTAAGGTCATCATCCCGAAACTTGCCCATTTTTTCTTTTTCATGATAATCCCCTTATATCTTCCGTCTTTTTCATTACAATTTCATCCGGAACATTTCCTCAAGTTCTGCTTTTTCAATCGAAACATCTGCTCCGCTCATCGAGTCTTCAATCTGACGGACATTACTGCCGCCGATAACGGGGAAAACTTCCGGGCAGTCGAACGAGCAAAAGGCGCCGCAGATGATTGCAGCTATGCTCGCATCGTATTTTACAGAGAGTTTTTTCATGAACTCTAAGCGAGTTAAATTTTCCTCCGTCAGATAGCGTTTTCTTGCTTTTTCGGAAAGCGCCGACTCACCAACTTCCGCCATTTTGGAAAAGAAACCCTTCGCCTGCGATGAATATGCAACCACTGGCATATTCCTCTGTTTGTAAAAAGCAAACTCTGCCTCGTTCATATTCACAAGCCCCTGGCGTTCGTCGCCGCAGGATGCCGCCGGATTAAAGCGAATCTGGCTCGCAGAAAATCCCTTCAGGCCCGCTTTTTTTGCATAGGTATTTGCCTCAGCAATTCTTTCAGCACGCCAATTGGATGCACCAAACTGTTTGATTTTTCCTTCGCTGACCAAACGGTTTAACAGTTCAATCATTTCTTCCGCCGGTTTTGACTCATCATCTCTGTGGAGCCAGTAAAAATCGATACATTCCGTATTCAAAGCTTTTAGGCTCTTTTCAAGGTCTTGGCGGACATCGCTTTCCGAAAGACGGGGGCTTTCTCCCATATTCGGGTCATAGTAGGCACCTTTGGAAGAAATCAGGATGTCATCCGCTTTTCGTGATTTTCTCCATCTGCCGACAATTTCTTCGGCTCTGCCGTCGGCATAGAGTCTTGCCGTATCTATGTGTGTCCCGCCGAGAGCACAGAACTTGTCCATCATGAAAAAAGCATCCGATTCTGAGATTCCGTCTCCGAAATATGCCGTTCCCAAGACAATCCTTGAACTCTTTTTCCCAAAACAATCCGAATATTTCAACTTCTGTTTCTCCCCTTTAGTTTATGGATAAAACATTATACACGGTACTTTTCTTTGTACATTTTGTAGGTCGCACTGAATTCCTGCGTTTCATTTTCTTTCAGGTTATTTAAGTATTCGTGTGTTTCAAACGAATCGTGAGACATTTCAATAAAGCAAACCGCAATATTGGAGCAGTGGTCGGAAACACGCTCGTAGTTGTTTAAGATATCGGAAAGAATAAATCCGAGTTCCATTGTGCAATCGCCTGCACGAAGTCTGTCGATATGACCATTTTTGATTTTTCTCTTTAAATCGTCAATGACCTGCTCTAATGGCTCGATATTTTTGAGTGCTTCAATATCTTCCTCCATCAGCGCCGTAAAGGTAAGGCTTAATATTTCCGTTGCCGCAGAGGTAATCACTGCAATATCTTTGGTTGCCTGCGCAGAGAACATAATCTCCTTATCATGGATTTCCTTCGCCGCTTCTGCAATATTTAAGGCGTGGTCGGAAATTCTTTCAATATCCCCTACCGTATGCAAAAGCTCGGTAACCGCACGGCTATCCTTCGCCGACATCTGGTTTGCCGCAATCTTAATAAGGTAGGTGCTGGTTTTGTCTTCAAACTTATCAACCAGGCCTTCTAATCGCTTGATTTCTTCAAATTCCGCTTCCTCGTATGTGCTAAGAAGCTTCGTTGCCATATCAAAGGTCTGTTTTGAAATCTTAGCCATTTCACCCACTAAATCTTTACACTTTTCAACTGCAAAGGACGGCATTGTCAAAAAACGTTCGTCCAAGGTATCAAAGACATCGGCTTCACGCTCTTTTGCTTTGCTCTTAATCGTTTTGATTGCCAGTTTCTCAATGGAAGAACAGAATGGCATCAAGATAATCGTGGACAAAATATTAAACAAAGTATGAATTACTGCAATATCCAATGCGCTTACGCTTACCTCGTGATTCATAAATGTAAAACCAATCAAATAGTTCAAAAGATAGAATACGCCACAAACAACCACAACGCCTATCATTTTAATATAAAGGCAGGTAAATGCTACTCGTTTCGACTCAGTATTTCCGCTGATAGAAGAAATAATCGGCGTAATCACCGTACCGATATTCTGTCCCAAAATGACCGGAATGGCGGTAGAATACGGAATCGCACAAGTGAGTGCAAGTGCCTGCAAAACACCGACAGATGCTGAGGAGGACTGGATGATTGCCGTAAAAATCGTACCGACCAAAATACCCATAACCGGATTGGAAAACATCGTCAAAAGATTGGTAAATGCTTCGTTGTTACGCAAGTCTCTGACGGAATCACTCATCATTTCCATACCGAACATCAAAATAGCAAAACCCAAAAGGATTAAGCCAGTATTTTTTCTTTTGTCGGATTTCGCCATCATGTTCATCAAAAGACCGATGAGGGCTAAAATAGGCGTAAAGGATTCCGGTTTAAATAACTGCAATAAAATTGCACCGGTGTTTTTAATATCCGCAGTACTTAAGAGCCATGCCGTAACTGTTGTACCGATATTTGCGCCCATAATGATACTGATGGTTTGTCCAAGGTGCATAATACCGGAGTTTACAAAACCGACCAGCATAACCGTTGTAGCAGAAGAGGACTGGATGACCGCCGTGACGCCAAGGCCCAGTAAAAAACCCTTCCAACGTGATGAAGTAAGACGTGCAAGAATCGACTCGAGCTTTCCGCCGGCAAGTTTTTTCAAGCTGTCGCCCATCAGGTCCATACCGTATAAAAACAGCACCAAACCTCCAATAAGTCCTAAAATTTTGAAAATGTCCATAACATCCTCCCTGTTTTTCTCTGCAAAGTAGAAAATCTGTTTTATATTTGCGTTTTTTATTCCGCTTTTTTTGCTTCAAAACCCTCGGTCCCATAACGGATAAATGATACAATGCTCGAAACCATATTAAAGCTTTCACATAGTATTCCGCCAAGGCTAAAGTTAAATATATTGTGTACAATCCACGCCGGCGACAAGCAGGCTACCTGGAAATAGCGAATCCGTTTTCCGTCGGAGCACCACATAAATACAGACATTACCATAAGCGCCAAAAATGGCAGTGCGGCAATGAAAATCATAAACCAGTCACCCCATATCAGGCATACGGAAACAACAAAGCTCACGACATAGAGCAAAAAGGAAAGAGAAAGCTTCCATACCTTACGGTCTTCTTTCGAAAATAAAAGACCACGAATCAAATTAGAGAGATTAAATAACGCCCCGGCCCATGCATTAATCAAAAGAAAATTAACCACAAAAGCAAGGCTTCCTATTCCCTGCAGCAAAAAGAAGTTCTTGTTTTTTTTGCATTGAAATGACAATACGATAATCACCAGACCAACAAACCCGAAACCCTGCGCTATGACATCTTTGATATCCATATCCCCTCTCCTTCCCTGAATACGCAAAACGTTACAAAATATCCTATTTTATTATAGCACATCGTCTCTTCCTTTTCAAGATATAAAAGAAAAAGAACCGGCAGGACATTTTCACTTAGGAAAGCTCCCTGCGCAGTTCTTTTTGAATTATTGAATTTCCTCAATATTATATGGTGTTGTCTGATAAACAAAATAGTTCAGCCAGTTCGAATACAAAAGATTTGCGTGTGCACGCCACGTCATAATCGGATCTTTGGTGTCGTCATCATCCGGGAAATAGTTGCATGGCACATGGATCGGAAGACCTGCATCTTTATCACGGAAGTATTCTTTGGCAAGTGTATCCGCATCATATTCCGAATGTCCCGTAACAAAAATCTGTCTGCCGTGTTTCGTTGCAGCAACATAAAGTCCCGCCTCTTTTGAGGTTGATAAAATTTTCAATTCAGGCACTTTTTCAACATCTTCAATTCGGACTTCTGTATGGCGTGAATGCGGCACCATAAAGGTATCATCAAAGCCACGGAATAAAATTGATTGCTTATATTCCAGACGATGCGGAAACACCCCGAACATCTTCTGTTCCAACGGATATTTTTTAATCCCGTAATGATAATAAAGTCCCGCCTGTGCACCCCAACAAATATGGAATGTACTGGTAACATGGGTCTTTGACCACTCCATGATTTCCGTGAGTTCTTCCCAGTACTCCACCTCTTCAAACTCCATCTGCTCTACCGGCGCACCGGTGATTACCAAGCCATCGAATTTGCGGTGCTTCACTTCGTCAAACGTTTTATAAAAAGCAAGCATATGCTCCTTGGAAGTGTTTTTCGGTTTATGTGACTTAGTTTGCAAAAGTTCCACTTCTACCTGGAGCGGTGTATTCCCAAGCAGTCTTGCCAATTGTGTTTCCGTCGTAATCTTTGTCGGCATGAGATTTAATATCGCAATTTTCAGGGGTCGAATGTCCTGTGTTAATGCACGTGTTTCAGTAATAACGAAGATGTTTTCATCATTCAACGTTTTCGTCGCCGGCAGGCGATTCGGTATTTTAATCGGCATGGTCTGCCCTCCTCTTTCTGTATTCTTTCTCTTTCAAGCTGTGTACAAGTGGCTCAACCGCCAAGCGGTTGAGCCACAATATGATATCCTTATTTTGCACTGATCCGATGATAGACCTTCTTTCCTTTTTTCACGACAATACCGTCACCGGAAAGCTTTGCTTTCGTAATCATCAAATTGGGGTCAGCTACTTTCTCATCATCAACAGATACACCGCCCTGGGTAATCAGGCGTCTGCCCTCACCCTTAGACGGAATCAGTTTTGCCGAGAGCATCAGGTCTAACAGAGAAACCTCGTCGGAAAGATCGGCTAAGCTCAGCTCGGTAGACGGCATATTCGCCGCACCGCCGCCGGAGAACAAGCCCTCTGCGGTAGCACGAGCTTTTTGTGCTTCTTCCTCACCGTGTACCATTTTGGTCACTTCGTATGCGAGGATACGCTTTGCTTCATTGAGCTGTTGTCCTTCCCATGCTTCCATCTTGCGGATTTCATCCATGGGTACAAAAGTCAGAAGTTTCAAGCATTTGATAACATCATTGTCATCCACATTTCGAAAATACTGATAAAAATCATACGGCGAGCATTTTTCCGCATCCAGCCACAGAGCTCCCTTTGCTGTTTTACCCATTTTCTTGCCCTCAGAAGTGGTCAGGAGCGTAAAGGTCATACCATAGACCTGCTTCTGATCTTTTCTGCGGCAAAGGTCAATACCGCCTAAGATGTTCGACCACTGATCGTCGCCGCCCAACTCTATTTTACATCCATATTTTCTGCTGAGCATCAAAAAGTCATAGCTCTGCATCAGCATATAGTTAAACTCCAGGAACGAAAGACCTTTTTCCAGTCTCTGTTTAAAGCATTCTGCCGTCAGCATTTTATTCACCGAAAAGCACGAACCGATATCACGGATAAACTCCACGTAGTTAAGGTCCAATAACCAATCGGCATTGTTCACCATAATGGCTTTGTCATCGGAAAAATCGATGATTCTGGATAACTGCTCCTTAAACCTTTCACAGTTATGATTGATCGTTTCCGTCGTCATCATCGATCGCATATCCGTTCTGCCCGAAGGATCACCAATATGTCCCGTTCCGCCGCCGACCAAAGCAATCGGCTTATGTCCTGCATCCTGCATATGTTTCATTACCACCATCTGCAGAAAATGACCAACATGCAGACTGTCTGCCGTCGGGTCAAAACCGATATAAAACGTAACCTTTTCCGTTTCTAAAAGCTTTTTAATTTCTTCTTCATGTGTTGTCTGCGCAATCAAGCCGCGCTCTTTTAATGTGTCAAAAACGCTTGGCAACAAACTCGCCCCTTCTCTATCTGTTTTCTTAGTTTCTTTTAAGACTTATCTATTGTACCATATTCGCTCTGCGATTGCAAGAGAAAATCATATCTCCTTACGCATTGAGCGCCTGCTCGATATCAGCAATAATATCTTCCACATTTTCAATACCGACGGAAAAACGGATGAGGTCCGGTGTAACACCTGCTGCCACTAATTCCTCATCATTTAACTGTCTGTGGGTATGACTCGCCGGATGCAGAACGGAAGTGCGAGCATCCGCAACATGGGTTACAATTGCTGCAAGCTTTAAGCTGTCCATAAATTTCACCGCTGCTTCTCTTCCGCCTTTGACGCCAAAAGAGATAACGCCGCAGGAGCCATTCGGCAAGTACTTTTGAGCAAGTTCATAGTATTTATCGCCGGCAAGACCGCAGTATTTAACCCAGGAAATCTTATCGTTTTTGCTTAAATATTCTGCAACCTTCTGTGCATTACTGCAATGACGCTCCATACGAAGCGGAAGTGTTTCTAGACCGAGATTCAAAAGAAATGCATTGTGCGGCGACGGAATGGATCCCAAATCTCTCATGACCTGCGCTGTGAGTTTGGTAATATACGCCGCTTCACCAAATTTTTCAGTATAGGTAATGCCATGATAAGAAGCATCCGGTGTGGTCAGGCCCGGGAATTTTCCTGCCTTTTCCCAGTCAAAGTTGCCGCTGTCTACAACAACACCGCCCACGCTTGTTGCATGGCCATCCATATATTTCGTGGTGGAATGGACTACAATATCTGCACCCCATTCAAACGGTCTGCAGTTCACCGGGGTCGCAAAAGTATTATCTATGATGAGCGGAACATTATTCTTATGTGCCACCTTAGCCCATTTTTCTATATCTAAAACAACCAAAGCAGGGTTTGCGATTGTTTCGCCAAAAAATGCCTTAGTGTTCGGACGAACTGCATTTTGAAGCTCTTCCTCGGTGCTGTCAGGGTCAACAAAGGTAACCTCAATGCCGAGCTTTTTCATCGTTACACCAAAGAGGTTAAACGTGCCACCGTATACGCTCGATGAGCATACAAAATGATCCCCCGCAACGCAAATATTGAAGATGGAGTAAAAGCACGCCGCCTGACCGGACGAGGTGAGCATCGCCGCTACACCGCCCTCTAAATCTGCAATTTTTGCTGCGACTGCATCATTCGTGGGATTGGCAAGACGCGTATAAAAATATCCGCTATCCTCTAAATCAAACAAGCGTCCCATCGCTTCCGTTGAGCCGTACTTCCAGGTAGTACTCTGATAAATGGGAAGCACACGGGGTTCGCCGTTTTCCGGGGTATACCCGCTTTGAATACATTTGGTTTCAATCCGATAATCTGACATGGTATTCCTCCTACCTATTGTAATTATGATTTATTGTTATAATTGAATGCGAGATGCTCCCTCACCAAACAACACGGCTTGTGAGGAATGGCAGGTAAAATAAAAAATCTGCTCCGCATTTGCCTTTTCTTTTAAGTACGTCGCCGCACGCTCCGCACGCATATCATCCAGCTGAAGAAAACTATCGTCCAGCATCAGAAATGGAATTCCTTTCGGGAAAATGACTTGCGCAATACCAAGTCGGAGCGCCAGGTACAAGATATCATAGGTACCATTACTTAAGTGCTCTGCGCTGACCGGCTCCATTTTCCCCCGTTCTTTCAGCATCACCTTATATTCATCCGAAATTTTCAGCTCACTGTATTTTCCATCCGTCAAGGCGGACAATATTTCTCCTACTTTCTCATTTAAGACCGGCGCAAAATCCTCCTTGAGTTCCAAATAGCTTTTGCCGAGCGCTTCTTCTGCCAGCGTTAATGCTTCATAATGAAAACGGTATTCCGCCAACTGTTCTTCTTTTTGTGCCAATTCTGTCAAAATCACATCAACACTTCTCGTGCCGGAAAAAGCATGTTCTACGCTATATCGGACCGCTTCCTCCGTGCGCTGATTTTCGAGTTGCTTTTCATGGTTTTCATTCAGCAGCTGATCAATTTCTTCTACGCTTTTTCCGTTATAATTGATCGCCTCCGGCGAAAATTCCTGCTCACTTTTTTGAGGTAATCGCTCCAGATCTTCTTCCAGCCGTTCGTTCTCTTTTAAAAGCAGTTCCATTTCCCGCTCTACGGTTGCTTGTTCCTGCATCAGCACGGTTCTTTGTTCAAAACGCAACGAAAGCTCGGACACTTCCGACACCCCTGCCACGCCCAAACGGTCAGAAAACATTTTTTCAAAGGAAGAAAGCGATTCCTTCTTTTCCTCTTTAGGATATGCGGAAAGCTCCAGTCGAAGAAATTCTGCTCTTTTTTGTAGTTGCCCCATCGCTGCACTTTTCGTCCGACCACCGACAAAAGAAAGGATCAATCCCAACATACCCGGGGCGCAAAAGACGAAAGCCGTCGGCGACAAGGCAAGGCCCAGTGCCACGCCAAGCAGGATGAAAAGCAATCCAAAAACGAAAAAGCACATTCGCATTTTTGTTTTTCGTCCTTTGGCAAGAAATGCAATCTTCTCATTCAGTTCATCGAGTTCTTCCTGCTTCCCCGCATATTCTTTCTGTTCCAGACGCAAGTGTTCGATGTCATTTTCCATTTGCAAAAGCGCAAGTAAATCCTGCTGAGAAATATTCTCCATACCCTGATATGCTTCCAGCTCTTGCGCAATATCTTTTATTCTTTGTTTCTTTTCCTCAATTTTGTTTTTTTGCTCTGTCTTGCGCTCTATCAATGTTTGACGTTCGATATCCGTTTTTTGTTCAGTGCAAAACAGTGCATGTTGTTTGCAAAGCTCTTTTTGTGCCGCCAACGACTCTGCTTCGCTACGGAGTTCTTCTCCCATACGGGTCAGTTCCGCACGGCATAAAACATCTGTGCGAAATTGTTCCGACAGGCGCACCGCTTCTTTGTATTCATATTCCAGCTGTTCCTTTTCTTGTTGTGTACGGGGAATTAAGCCGGCCTTTTCATTTTTCGAGAGCAAATCCCTTTTTGCCTTATCCAGAGCCGCCGCTGCCGTTTGATATGAGATGTCTTCCGAACCGCTTTGTTTTAGGTTCGATAAACGCTTTAATATTTCATCCTCATCGCCGGCACGGATCGCCGCACCGAGCTGGCTGATAAACAGCGTTTTTAAAAAAGCATCTTCTCCTACGCCGAAAAATATCCGGCCGATATCATCCAGCGGAATTTCTTTCATTTCTTCCCAGGTCTGTGCATCCTTTAATGAAACTTTGTCGTTTTTTCTTGTTTTGCCCAGGCGGCGACTTAATACATAACTGCGACCTTCGTGCGTAAAATGAACTGTTCCCTCCATGGGAGAGCCATCCCACGGGGCATAGCGTTTTCTTAAATCCTCACGGATGCCAATACTTTTTTTCTCATTCGGCAGCCCGTAAAACATTGCTTGTAAAAATGCGCAAATAGTACTCTTGCCTGCTTCATTTTGTCCATAAATCACCTGAATGCCGTCCGAAAAATCAAGGGTAAAGTTTTCCCATTTCCCGAAATGTCCTATTTCGATTTTTGTAATTCTCATGGTGTCTTCACCTTCTCTTTCGACATGGCATCCAATCCATAGCCCAGTGCCGTCTGCACCAGCGGCGAATCAAAGTCTGCTCGTTCAAACAGATTCTTTACAAATAAGCCTTTTAAGCTATATTCCTCTTTCACCCGTAACGTATCCAGTTTTGCCTTTGTCTTGTCCTTGATTTTCGCAGCGAAACAGGGCAGGTTTTCCAAAAGCACGGCATGCTCAATCGAAAATTCTGCCTCTCCGGTCAGCACGATTTTATAAATATCATCCCGAGAACCATCCATGGCAAGCAAAATTCTGCCGCAAAGCGTATCATAACTGACCGCATCACTTACATCTACGGAAATTTCCCGATAGATGCGCCGGCAAAGCGGTATAAATCTAAGCTTTACATCCGCTTTGTCGACAGTCGCACAAATAACACCCTTTTCTCCCAACTCATCAAAACCACGGCCCTCCGGACAGCCTGGATACGCCGCTACCGTTTTTCCAAAACACATCGGACCGCTGTACTGATGTACATGACCCAGCGCAAGATAATCAAGACCACTGCGCTCAATGTCTGTTCTGGAAATAGGGTTATATACTCCGTCCAAATCTGCATGCATTACCATCAGATTTATTTTTTCCTGATCCTCTGCCACAAAACCGGAAAGCTTGGATTCCGTCTGTTCCAAAGCATCAAAAGATGAGCCATACACCGTAAAACCATCACACTCAATTTTTTCCATTTCTGCGGAAAAAATATGCACATGATTTCCCCAGTCCAGAATTCTGTAATACGAGCCGGCAAGATTCGGGTCATGATTTCCCGCACTGATAAACACAGGAACATGCGAAATCTGATTCAGTTTTTCCCGCATATAACTCAATGTTTGTGCGCTTGCACTGTCTCCGTCAAACATATCACCGCAGATAAATAAGGCATCTGCGCACTCCGACATAACCAAGTCAACAATTCGGCCAAAAGTTTGTCTCAGCTCTTCCCGACGAATTTCCGCTTTTTGCGGAGAATCCAGTCCCGCAAAGGGAGAATCAAAGTGGAGATCTGCACAATGAATAATCTTAACTGCCATTATTTCACCTGTTTCCCATCATTTTTTGCTGCTTTCAACGTAAAATGGAATCTTGCGAATTCACCCGGCTCACTTTCTGCCCAAATACTTTCTCCGTGGGCACGAATGATGTTTTTCACAATATAAAGTCCCAGTCCGGCACCGGATTTATCCTGACTGCGGGACTGATCCGTTTTATAGAAACGGTCAAACACGTGCTCCAACTCATTTCTGGCAATTCCGATACCCGAATTTTGAATCGTCACAAATACTTTACCCGATTCCACACCTGTCTGGATATCCAAAAAACCATCGGTTTGCGTAAACTTAATGGCATTATCCAATAAATTAGTCAACACACGCTGGATGGAATCCTTGTCCGCCATGACTCGCTGGCTGTCCCGTTGAAACGACACCGTCAGCTGTATTCCTTTTTCCATGATCCGCTTTTCCGCCTTAATGATATTGAGACGAATCATCTCATTTATATCAAATTCACGGATTTCCAGCGGGAACTCACCCTGTTCCATCTTGCTCAAATCCAAAAGATCCGTAACCAAACGTGAAAGACGCTTGCTTTCATCCAAAACAATCGAAAGATATTGCTTTTGATTTTCCGGCGGGATTGTTCCGTCCATAACGCCTTCGACAAAGCCGGTAATTGTCGTCATCGGCGTACGCAGTTCATGCGAAACATTTGCGATAAAACTACGGCGCACATGTTCTAACTGTTCAATGGAGTCTGCCATTTGATTAAAAGTTTCTCCCAATTCGCCGATTTCATTTTCCGCACGGATATCAACACGTCGTGCAAAGTCTCCGGAAGCAATACTTTTTGCCACCTGATTGATTGCCTTGATCGGTTTGGTTAGTTTTCTCGATAAGATATAAATAAATATCAACGCAATCATAACCACGAAAAGTGCCGATAGGATAAATATTTTAACCACGTCGGAACGAATCCTGTGAATCTCAGGAATCGGCAGATTCATAAAAACGGCACCCCATACACCCTCATCACTCCGAATCGGCGTTGCGATTGTGAGCATTGTTCGGTTAAACAGACCACCGAGCGTACCGATATACTTTACTTTTTTCCCCTCTAAAACATCCTTACAAAACTCCTCGCGCACCGACGCCAAGTTCTTGCTGTCACCGCTATTGATCAGCGTTTCTCCGTTTTTATCAATGACAATAATAAATGTCCCTGTCGAATCGCTGACGGTATTGATATTCATTTGGTAGTATCGGCGAAACATCCCAGACTCATCCGCTTGACCTTCCATGGTCATTTCTGCCAAACGGCTTGCGATAAAATCGAGCTCTGCTTCGTTCTTTTTCGTCAAATAATCGCCCAAAAAACCGTACATAATCGTACCGATGACAAAAAAACTGATTAAAAATACCAAAATGGTAAACGAAAACATCTGACCAAAAATGCCTTTTTTCAGCATTCTATTTCACCTCAAATTTATAACCAACGCCCCAGACTGTCTTTAACTGCCAATTCTGTTCGCCGGCAAGTTCCAGTTTTTCACGCAAACGTTTGACATGAACATCCACCGTTCGTGAATCACCGAAATAGTCAAAGCCCCACACCGTCTCTAATAACTGTTCTCTTGTAAATACCTTGTTCGGATTGGTCGCAAGATAATATAAAAGCTCCAGCTCTTTCGGCGGAATATCTACGGAATTAGCATTAATTTTTAACTCATAGTTCGATAAATTGATGACAATATTGGGATATACAACCTCTTGATCTTTATTGTCTTTCGGGTCATAGCGTCGAAGCACCGCTTTGATTCGGGCTACCAGCTCCTTATTCTCAAACGGCTTGACCATATAATCATCCGCTCCCAGCTCCAAGCCCAACACTTTGTCAAAGGTCTCACCCTTTGCCGTCAGCATAATAATAGGGATATTGCTGATTCTGCGAATTTCCCGGCACACCTGAAAACCATCCATTTTCGGCAACATGACATCCAAAAGCACAACCGCGGGCGTGGTTTCCTTAAACAGCTCTATTGCACTTTGCCCATCATATGCCATCACGACGGAAAAGCCTTCTTTCTCCAGATACAGACGAATCAGTTCGCAAATGTTTCTGTCGTCATCGACGACCAATACTTTTTGATTTTGCATGATTGACCGCTCCCTTTGTTATATTCCAAGCCACAAAACTATCTTCCTTTTGATACTTTCTTTATCTTTGCCATCTGCCGGATGCTCCGCAAGGAAGCACCAAACGGCTGTTTTTGACAGGCAGTCCCACTTCATCCGCCTGAGCACAACCACCATATTTTTTCACTACCGTCATTTCCAAAAGATCGGACAAAACCGATGGTGCCAGACCCGTCGTATACGAGTTAATCAAGAAGAACAGCGGATTTTCAGACAAAACCTGCATACATTTTTCCACCAGCGGATAAAGTTCATCCTCAATTTTCCAAACTTCTCCGTTCGGCCCTCTACCATAAGACGGAGGATCCATAATGATCGCATCATACGTTCTGCCCCGGCGGATTTCTCTTTCCACGAACTTTACCACATCATCCACAATATAGCGAACCGGGCGTTCTGCAAGACCGGAAGATGCCAGATTTTCTTTTGCCCAGCTAACCATTCCCTTCGAAGAATCAATGTGGGCAACCGATGCACCCGCAGCCGCAGCCGCAGCCGTTGCACCCCCCGTGTAAGCAAACAAATTCAAAACAGAAATCGGACGGTTAGCCTCTCGGATAAGCTCCGAAAACCACTGCCAGTTTGTTGCCTGTTCCGTAAATAAACCGGTATGCTTAAAGCCCATCGGTTTAATATGAAACGTAAGATTGAGCGGAGAAAAGCGAACCGTCCATCGATCCGGTACACGCTTATAAAACTCCCAATTCCCACCGCCTTTATTGGAACGATGGTATCTACCGTGAACCTCATTCCACAGCGCAGGAAATTCACGTCGGTTCCATACCACCTGCGGATCGGGACGCACCAGACGATAACCGTTCCAATCCTCCATTTTTTCACCGGCAGACAAATCGAGCACCTGATACTCAAGCCATTCCTTGCAAATCCACATAAGCTTCTAACCTTTCTGTTCGCCAATTTATAAACCTTTGTGTCTTGTATCATACGTAATACTATTATTTTAACATTTTATCCCTCTTTCGTCAATGAATTTTTGCCTCATATCATATTTCCTTTCCCGCTTTCATAGAGATAAAACAGAACAATAGAAGGAGGAATCTCTATGGATGAAAAACATCTGCATCACAATCTGATTTTAGAAAACAAAGAGAAGCTTTCTGTTTCAGGCGTTACCGACGTGGACACCTTTGACGAATCACAGATTGTTCTTTATACAGAAACAGATACACTGGAAATTTCAGGTGCCGATCTACACATTCAAAAGTTAAATGTTGCCGACGGCGAATTGATGATCGAGGGCGAAATTGATGCTATCATCTACACCGGGCCGGAGGGACGTTCCAAAAAAGGCAAAGGATTTTTCGGACGAATGTTAAAATAACCTCCCGAATTTCCGGAAAGGAGTTTTTGTATGGAGTTTTCAATTGCGCAAGAGGTCTATGTATTGCTGGCAAGCTTTGGCTCCGGTATTCTGATTGGCGTCTTATATGACCTTTTGCGTACTATCCGCTCCTATGCCAAACCCTCATCCTCCATCACCGCTATTCAGGACACCGTTTTTTGGTGTTTGGCCACTGTTTTTATGTTTTTTACCATCTTTCATACAAACAACGGCGTTGTACGCTGGTATGAGTTTTTCGGGGTGTTTTGCGGAGTCATTTTTTACTTCTTTTTGCTGAGTCGGTTTGCTTTTTTCTGTCTTCGGAAAATGAGCGAATTTCTTTTAAAAATATTTCTATTTTTTTGCAAAATTCTCTTGACACCGCTTCGTTTTACATATAATATAATATATAAAGGTTTATTGTTTGTTTTTATGCCTGTTTATCAGTTTTTACGGCTTATTTTTCGCCGTGTGTTATTTCGGCTTCGGGCAGAAACAAAACGTACAAAACAAGCTCTTTTGAAAAAATGAGCTAATATGGAGATTGAGTTATGAGCAATCACAAAACAAAAACAAGAAAAAAGCTCAACATCAAAGTCTTCGCAAAAAGAGGCTTAGTTTGTTGCGCTTTAATTTATATCTGTTTCTTGCTTATTTTCCAACAGTTTGATCTGGCTCGTCTAAAGGAAAAGGAAAATGATATTAACGAGCAGATTTCCGTCGCTCAGCGAGAGGCTACGGAGCTCGCAGCGCAAAAAGAAGCTGCAGGAACAGATGAATATGTAGAACGTGTAGCACGTGAAAAATTAGGCTATATGAAGCCGGGCGAAAAAGTTTTTATTGACGCATCAAAATAATTTACAGATTTAGGTTTTTAACATTAAAGGAGGAAGCGTTTCGTATGCTTTTGGAAGCGGGCACAATTGTTGAGGGTAAAATTTCCGGCGTGACGCAGTTTGGCGCATTTGTATCGCTCGACGAAGGAAAAACAGGATTGGTACATATTTCAGAGATTGCACTTGAATATGTCAAAGACATCGGCGACCATGTGAAGGTTGGCGACGAAGTAAAGGTTAAGATTTTATCGATCGATGAAAAAGGAAAAATCAGTCTTTCGATTAAGCAGGCGTTGCTGGAAGAACGAAAGAATGCACCACGTCCTCCACGTCCAAAGCGTTTAGATACGATCGACTTTTCTAAAAAGTCCTCTGCTGCTCCGCAAACCTTTGAGGAGATGATGAGTCGCTTCAAGCAGGACAGCGATGAAAAAATGCAAGACTTAAAACGTGGTTTAGAGTCTAAGCGAGGTAGTAGTTATCGTCGCTCTTCCGGTTCTTTCTAATAAAAATAGCAAAAATAAATCCCCGTAAAAGGCGACCTCGCCCTTTACGGGGATTTTTATTTTCCTTTACTCACTTCAACAACCGTCAACTCTCCACCGCTCGCCCGAAAACGAATCTCATAATCAGAAAAACTCATACTGTAAATGCGCTCAGGGTCGTCCTGATACGCCGGTCTGGGATCTTCTGCTAAACATTCTAACACCGCACTGCGTTTTTCCTCCGGAAGAAGTTCTAATAAACGCTCCGGAAAGTCCACTGAAAGCGACACATCACGCACACGGTCTGCATAGCCTCCTATCGCCTCGGGATGACAATCGGAAAACGGAAGATATGGCTTGATATCATAAATTGGTGTCATGTCCAAAAGGTCCACACCGGAAACCAATAAGACCTCGCCATCTTGCTCTGTTTTTTCTATTCCAAGCAAGCGAACAGAAGAAAGTCCGATCGGATTCGGTCGAAACGGAGAGCGACTTGCAAACACGCCAACCCTCGCATTCCCACCCAAGCGGGGCGGACGTACGGTCGCCGACCAATCCGCCCGATGCGACTCAGAAAAATCAAATAAGAGCCAAATATGCGAAAAATCGGAAAGCCCACGAATCGCATCCGGATTACGATATTCCGGCAAAAACACAATTGTTCCGCTCAAAGAGGGAGCTCTCCCGCTTTGCCTCGGAATTCCGAATTTTTCCTTAAAGTCCGTACGGATATACGCAATCGGACGAATTTTGAGTTCATCAAACATGATTTCACCTCTTGTTTTTATTCACGCAGAATATATACCCCAAAAAGAAACCCGCCAATCACAGACTATCATTTTTTTACTTTTCGTAACCATAATAGCCGGTGTGAGTTCCATTTTATAAAAAGAAGAAACCATTTTTAAAAATAAAAAATCGGAACAAGTGAAACTTGTTCCGATGTGGAGGCGCCACCCAGATTTGAACTGGGGAATCAGGGTGTTGCAGACCCATGCCTTACCACTTGGCTATGGCGCCGACAATATTAATATATGCAAATTCCGCAAAAAACGGAACATTTACCGAAAATAAAATCTTGCCTCTTGTGCTCAGAAGCAAGATTTTAGTTGGAGCGGAAGACGAGATTCGAACTCGCGACGTTCACCTTGGCAAGGTGACGCTCTACCACTGAGCCACTCCCGCATGTTAAAATGATTGGAAACTATATCTATACGCCTGTCGGTCGCCTCTGCACCATTCCCAATAGGATTGGTGCCTCCGGGCGGAATC
>JAZSOJ010000139.1:0-3204 GCA_045536855.1 Clostridia bacterium
GGTGAAACCACCACCGACAACAGTTACGATAACATCGTATTTATCCTCGGTCTTCGTAGCAACGAGCGGCTGCTTAACGATAACCTTTAAGGTTTCAAGGCCGAAGTAATCGTCCATCGTTCTTTTGTTTATTGTGATGTCGCCTTTGCCCGGTACTAAACGGACTCTTGCAACAGAGTGTTTTCTTCTTCCGGTACCGTAGAAAAATTCTGCCATTTCGCTTACTCCTCCTTACTTAATTTCCTGCGTCCAAGCTTCCGGTTTCTGCGCTGCATTGTTATGCTCTGCACCTGCATAAACACGAAGTCTGGTCAGTGATTTTGCGCCTACCGTATTGTGCGGCAGCATGCCTTTGACTGCTTTCATCATAGCAAACTCCGGCTTTTCGTTCATCAGCTTGCTGTATTTTACTTCCTTCAAGCCACCAACATAACCGGTATGTCTGTAATAGATTTTCTGATCCAGTTTTTTTCCGGTCAGAATGGCTTTTGCAGCATTTACGATGATAACATGATCACCACAATCGCAGTGCGGAGTAAACTCCGGCTTGTGTTTACCTCTTAAAATGGTAGCGGCAGCGGCAGCAACTCTACCAAGCGGCTTGCCGTCAGCATCTATGATATACCATTTTCTGTCTAATTCATGGGCTTTTGCCATAAATGTACTCATAAATCCTTTACCTCCTGTTATATTTCACTGTTATTGATTTACGATTTTCCGTCGCAAAACGCACAAAAATAATACCTCTTGCGACAACAAGAGATATTATAAAACACTTAAATTCGTTTGTCAAGTACTTTTTTAACAAAATTTAAAATAACTTTTGCGAAGTTCGTTTTTCTCGCTTTTTCTCCGTTTTACTCTCAAATGCTCAAAAATGATTTTCATTTTTTGCATCGAAAATAGATGTCTTCTGCAATTTCTTCGATACTTCTGATCGCTTCATCCTTTACGCAGGACAAAAGTTCCCAACCGCAAATCTTTGCAATCTCCATTGCATTTGTGTAAGACTTATGGAGGTAGTCAGAATTGCTTTCGTGGATATCCTTTTTCTGCTCGCCTGTAAACTTATTTGCACGGTTTGCCATCAGCTTTTGTGCATAGGCCGGCGGCATATCCAAAAATATTACCTTATCCGGCACGGGAAGCTCCATTTTATCATATTCAAGGTCGGATAGCCAGCGGATGAACTCCGTCTTGTCTCCGTCGATTTTAGACGCCTGATGTACCAAATTACTCGTGACATAACGGTCCGCCACAATCGTGCCTCCATTTTGATAAAACTCGCCCCACTTGCGTTGAAAGCTTGCGTAGCGGTCAATTGCATAAAAGACCGATGCCGCATAAGCGCTGACATCGGACGGGTCAGAGCCCAAATCACCTGCTAAATAGCGCTTGACCGGAACAGAAAAATCACTTTCATAATCGGGAAAGGAAATCAGACGCACCTTCTCCCCTTCCGCCTCCAGCCTTTGCGCCAACAGTTTTGCCTGCGTGGCTTTTCCGCTGGAATCTACACCCTCAATGACTATCAGTTTTCCCATTACTGTTCACCGCCCAAGAATTTTTCACGCATTTCTTTTGCTCTGCCACAGCTCATTTTACCCTCGGAGCAAGCACCGGACACGCACGCAGGTCCTGCATAGCGGAACAAAGTCGGCGCCACCTCTTTCACCAAAACAAGCATTTTTTCTGCCAGTTCACGAATTTCCCATTGCGCACGGCTGCAGCAACGCAAACGGAAAAAGTTCTTAAGGCTTCTTGCGTTCATCGTCATAATCATTTTCGTCTCGCAAGCATTCGGAAGCACAAAGCGGGCATCCTCAATCGCCTTTTTCTCTGCGGCGGAACTCGCCTTCTTCTCGGGCATCCCTTCGTCCAAAAATGCCTGATAGTGTTTTTTCATCAGAATCTCGACCAGTTCATCATACGCACGTTGGTCTTCTTCCATCGCTTTTAAGAAGCGTTCTTTCGCCTCGGGCACCGCCTCAATTTCCGGCGGTAGGATATATGTAAATTGACCCTCTCTCACATAGCGCTGAGATTTGACGGAAAAGCTTGCAATTCTGTGGCGGGTGATCTGCGCAAGCAAACTGCGGCTGACGCCCTCAATCGCAAAAGTAAAGGATGCGTGTTCAATCGGGCTTTCGTGTCCCAAATCCATCAAGAGATTTAAGAAACGCTCCGTTTTTTCCGTATCCAACCCATCTAAAATATCATCCACGCCCGCACTTGAATAACAAAGCTTTGCTGCAGCAGAAATGACCTTTTCCGGTTCGCCCGTGTGTTGAATCAATTTTACATTTATCATTTACTACACTCCAAACTTAACATTTTCATCTTATGAAGGAAACGCCCGAAGCCGCCGTGGCCGCCCGGGCGTTTTCATGAAAGCTACATTCAACTTCAGTTGTCGAGGCGTGCCTCAACATCTTTTTCAAGTTGGGATTTCAAAGAATCCAGACCGTCAAAATGCTCATTATCACGAATTTTGGTTAAGAATTCAACTTCTAAGGTCTGGCCGTAAAGATCACCCTCAAAACCAATAATATAAGTTTCAATTCTCACCGGCTCACCCTCACCAATGGTCAGTGCCGCACCGACATTCGTAATGGACGGATAGCGTTTGCCGCCGGCTAAGGTGTTCGTTCCGTAAACGCCCACCTCCGGAAGCAGAAGTCCCGGATCCGGAATCATATTCGCCGTCGGGAAGCCAAGTGTTCTTCCAATCATTTTATCTTTTACAACGACGTTGGAAATCTTAAACGGGTGTCCGAGCATCTCGTTCGCTTTTTCAATGTCTCCGTCTGCAATCAGCTGTCTGATTTTAGAACTGGAGCAAACCACATCTCCAAAATATAAAGGTTCAATCATATAAACAGCAAAACCGTATTCCTGACCAAGTTCACGGAGCAATTTGACATCGCCCTTCGAATCTTTACCGTAATGGTTATGACGGCCAACAACCGCTATTTTCATATTCAGCTTTCCAACCAAAATATCCCGCACAAAATCTTCCGGGGATAAATCCTTTATGGATTCAAAATTTTCAAAAAACAGGGTATCCGCTTCGCAGTTTGTAAGCAATTCCTGCTTATATGTATTATCAGCAATCAGCGGCAGAGTATTTTCGCCCTTAATCACATTGATGGGGTGCTTTGAAAAGGTATAGATGACTGAAGGTACATCATTTTCCTTTGCAAC
>JAZSOJ010000050.1:0-3422 GCA_045536855.1 Clostridia bacterium
GCCTTTAACATCCGAGAAAACGGACACGAGATCGGCTATTGCTTCCACTCCGCATATCATGGCAAGGGCTACGCAAAGGAAAGCCACTTGGCACTCATTGATTATATGCGTGAACTTGGCATCAAAAGGCTGACCGCAGGTACGGCAATCAATAATACGCCCTCTGTTTCGCTTCTCAAATCCTTGAGCTTTGAGCTGATCGAAACCGAAAAGGTGTCGTTCTACAAGGATGCCGATGGCAACGATATTGTGTTTGACGGCGGTGTGTTTGAGCTGGTGCTGTGAGCGAGAAATAAATATCAGTCAGATAATGGAACAGATACTTAATATGTTTGATATTTATTGCACGAAATCAATTCGAAAAACTTGAATTTGCCTAACTGGTTAATTCTATTCTCACGGGTAAAGGGAGCAAGAAATGATAAAAGAGATTTATTCGTTTGATATATATGAAGATTTTATAAAGGGTTTTTCTGGAAATTCTGTTTTTGCAGACCCCCATTTCGAATTTGATAATGGCAATTTATATAATTCTTTAACAAAAGCTAATAAAAAAGCTTATATTGTTGCAAAAGGAGAAAAGGTCAGCGGACTATTTGTTTGGTTAATTCTTCCCGATGAAAAATATATAGAGATGTTAATCGGATTGTCAAAAGAAGAATCTTCAATTCGGGAAATGCTTGCATTCATCGAGAACGAGTATGAGGGCTATAAGTTAGACTTTGTTATAAATCCTCGGCATAATTTGTTTTGTAATCTTTTGCAATCTAAAAATGCAAAGTTTGAGGAAGAACAACAATGGATGGCTTGGGAAATAGAAACCGAAAATCAATACCCATACGATATTGTTCTTCTAACTCAGGAATATGAAGCTCAATACATTGATAGGCACAATAAAGATACATTCTGGACAGCCGAAAAGGTAATTCAAGCAAACGATAGATTTAGAGTTTTTTTGGCTATCCATGAAGGCAAGGTCGTTGGCTATATTGATGTATCATACTGTTATGAAAAGAATGAACCGTATGATGTATGGGTAGATGACGAGTTTAAGGGCAAAGGGTATGAGCAAGCATTACTGCAAGCAGCGATAGAAATGAACAAACCTAAGAAAATGATGGTTTTGGTTGATGTCAATAATCATGATGAAATCGGAATGTTCAAATCAATAGGTTTCGTCCCTGTTATAGGAACAAATAGTGTATATGCTACATACAAATCATAAATCAGCTAAAACGCAAACCTACCAATTCCAATTTGTCGTTTTGCTTTAATATGACTCATACAAAAACACCTTATGACTTTTTGCTGTCATAGGGTGTTTTAAAAAGTTTACACCAAGTTTGCACCAAAGCAAAAACAAGGTAAAAAGAAAACCCCGAAAACCATGATGGTTTCGGGGTTTTTGAATGTTCTGAAAGATAACAAATTATCTCTTGGAGAACTGGGGTGCTCTACGGGCTGCATGCAGACCGTACTTTTTACGCTCCTTCATACGCGGGTCGCGGGTGAGGAAGCCTGCCTTCTTGAGGGCACCGCGGAGCTCGGGGTCTGCGACCAACAGAGCGCGGGAAATGCCGTGACGAATGGCGCCTGCCTGGCCGGTGGTGCCGCCGCCGTATACGTTGACGTTGACGTCGAACTTCGACAGGGTATCGGTCAGTACCAAGGGAGCACGGACGATCATCTTCAAGGTCTCAAGGCCAAAGTAGTCCTCGATGTCACGCTTGTTGATGGTGATGGTGCCGTTGCCGGGGAGAAGACGAACGCGTGCGACGGACTTTTTACGTCTGCCGGTACCGATGAAAGCTGTTTTTGCCATAGTCGTTCTCCTTCCTTATTTGAGTTCCAATGCCTGAGGCTGCTGTGCCTCATGCTTGTGATCTGCACCTGCGTATACGCGGAGCTTCTTGAGCATCTGGGCGCCCAGAGGTCCCTTCGGCATCATGCGGCGAATGGATTCGTATACTGCGAATTCCGGCTTCGTCTGCAGCAGGGTGCGATACTTGACTTCACGCAGGCCGCCCGGATAACCGGTGTGGTGTACATGGGTCTTCTGATCGAGTTTCTTGCCGGTCAGGCGGACCTTCTCGGCATTGATGATGATGACGTGATCACCGCAATCGACGTGCGGCGTGAAAGTGGGTTTATGCTTGCCGCGGAGAATTGCTGCTACCTGGGAAGACAGACGGCCCAATACCATGTCCGTTGCGTCCACAACATACCAGCTGCGCTCTACGGTTTCGCCCTTTGCCATATAGGATTTCATGGCGATTCCTCCATAAAAATATTTTTCAAATTTGTTGCACCGGACAGTCCTTTGTCGGGGCTGTGACGTAGTTCTACCCAATGACACATCGATTATAGTAGCAAATCCTGTCAAGGTTGTCAAGCACATTTTTCATTTTTTTCGGGTATTTTTTAGGTTTTTCTTCGCAAACTAAGGTCAGATACAAAAAGGAGGCAAGAATGCAACAAACCTATCGTTTTTTATTCCTCGGCTTACTGCTGCTTGCCATGGGAATGCTCGCGTTGATCGGGTTCTCCTTTCGGGATCCCGTACCGCATTCCGAATCCGTCCGCTTCGTGAAAGGAGATATGCCATGCCCCACCGAACCAAATTCTATCCTTTGACGCCGCACGGCGGCGGCGGGAGCAATCTGCCTGCCGATCGGGAGATCTTTCGTGCAGAGCCGAAGAAACGGGAGGAACGCTCATGAACACGCAGTACCATGCACAGCGTTATCAGGAAACGGTCCGGCGGGAAGCCCCCAAAAGCAAGGTGCTCCTGCAGTGCATCAAAGCGTTCTGCATCGGCGGTCTGATCTGTCTGCTCGGGCAGGGGATCTCCGATATTTATGAACGTCTGCTCCATCTGTCCCGAGAACACGCCGCAACCGCAACCTCCATGACGCTCGTTCTGCTCGCCGCGCTTTTGACCGGCTTCGGGGTCTACGATCGCATCGGGAGTTTTGCCGGCGCGGGAACCGTCGTGCCCATCACGGGCTTCGCCAACTCCGTCGTCGCCCCGGCCATGGAGTTCCGCGCCGAAGGACTCGTTCTCGGTGTCGGTGCAAAGCTGTTCACGCTCGCGGGGCCCGTTCTCGTCTACGGCATCACCGCAAGCGTGGTTTATGGCCTGATTTATTGGATAACAACGTTGCTTTAACAAAAAAGGCTTGACCGAATCGGTCAAGCCTTTTTATCATACACCGCCAGTAAATGCTACTGTTAAGCAGCCTGCAATGAGGTAAAGTAAAGTGGTAATGATAGGCCATGCAAACACCCAAATCCATTTCTTTCCCATCGCTTTTTTTGCTTCCTGATTTTTTCGTTCTGTCAGGAATAAAGAAAAACAAATAATAAAAGATACGATGCCAATAGGGTTAATTATCCAACCGTAGATCAGAATGTTGCCAATG
>JAZSOJ010000062.1:0-23957 GCA_045536855.1 Clostridia bacterium
CGTTTGGCAATCTCCCACAGAGTATCCCCCGGCTGAACGAAATAAATCACCAAGCGGGCGCTTTCTGTCTGCTCCTGTTCTTCCTCATAATCACAATCCACAATCACAGAGAGTTCACGAGGGCAGGTCACTTTGGTATAAAACTCGAGGTGGCAACGAATTTCTACCTCACGTGCCGCATTGAGAGAAAAGCTTTCTGCCAACACATAAACATCGCTGACAATCATCTCTGATCCACTGCACTCGCCGACAGCTAAAGAATATTCAAACGGAAATTCTTCCACCAGACTTTCCATCGGTTTTTCACTTTCGCCCGACATATATAAAAGGAATACAACCAGAGTGCCTTTGACATACAATGTATCATCTTTTAAGAACTGCTCCGATATGATTGGTTTCGTGCGCATATGGCACACAGCATCAAAAGAAGGTCTTCCTTCCGGCATGCCGATGATTTCTTTCATGCTCATTCGTCCGGTTCCCTCAGATACCAAGTCATCCAGGCGCACCAGTTCACGATTCAACTTCGTTTTCCCCGTTGGATAGTAACAATCCTCTAAAATTTCCACGTCTTGACAGCGGGAAGCAACGACATGTGCACCCAGCAGGATTTCCAAGGCAAGTACTCTTGCTTCTTGGCTCTCATCTTCACGCACTACAAAATAAACATCGCCTACATCATATTGTACATGGCACATAGCGTTTTCATCGAGTCCTTCAATTTCTACCACTTCCGTAAACGGGATCTCGTGTTCCATATGTTCCACGCTTGCGCCATCAGCCAGTGAAGAATACAAGGTAGAAATGCATAAAGTACCTTTTAAAACCATTTTTTGATGAATGACATTACATTCCCCACGAACCGCACGAACATCTACTTTCAGGATTTCATCAATCTCCGGTTTTGTTGAGGGAACCTCCACGCTTTCCGACACTAAAATATCTTTAACGCAATCACTAACCACATGGTAAAGGCTGATTGGATACATTTTCTCTTCCAGATACACGCCGTCCGGTGCTCCCTTCGGAAGCATCATCGCCTTTTCCTGATATACTCTTGCGCCGATTCCTACCGCCACTTTGACATTCAGTTTTCTCGAATTCAACACAGAAAATTCAATATGCTCCGTCTTTGCCACCGCACAAACAGTTCCTTCTGTCGGACAGTCAATGCGATCCGCAAAATCAAATTTTGCAGACATATTCTTCAATCGCAGTGCATGCTCATTCTCACTTTCCGGTACATAGAGAATTTGCACGGATACATGCCCGGAAATATTCAGTCGTCCCCCGGAAAGCTCGCTGTTTGTGATAACTGCGGTTGCCTCCGTCAACAAAATTTCCTTAATATCCGGCTTTACATCAGGTACAATGACATCCCCATCAACCAAAACGGTCGATGTTAAGCTGCATGCCAGTTCACGCAGATTGACCTGTTCCTTTTTGAGTTCCATGGTCATAATGCTGTTTCCTCCCTTTTTTTACGCCATATCACACGGCATAAATTCAATCTCGTTTATATCTATGTATCAGGCAACGCAAAAAGAACAAGAAGCCACATTTTTTCTTTTTCCCGATTAAAAACATTGAAAAATGTACAAACTATGCGCATCACTTAAAAAGCAGGAGTGCATCATATTGATATCCGTGGGTATTTCCAAAGAAGACCGTGCCATAAGACAGCTTGCAGCAGATTTTCTCCAACGGAAAATAAGGTTATCAAAAACTGCATCTAAAGATCTTCTCCTTTTTTCTTTCGGCGAATGTGAGCACTTTGATATTGCCATCGAAAACACACCATCATTCAATCGTTTTTCTGCCGATATCCGCCTGTTAAACAGCGACACCATCCGTCCGCCTGCCGATACGCTCTCCTCTCTCATCATCACATATGGCTTAAACCATTTTGCTACTGCAACTGCTTCCTCTTTATCCGAAGAAAGCTCTCTTCTCTCTTTTCAATACTGTCTTCAACGTGCTCTTACAACTTTTGACGGCCACGTGTTAGAGTGTCAGGAATTCCCCGTATCAATTCCTCGTTTCCCCATTGACATCCATCGTGCCCTTGCCTTTGTTACGCTTGCACTGATTTGCGATGTTTCTCCAAAAGAACTGGAACAAATCATCATATAAAAAGAGCGGCCGACGCCGCTCTTCGATATCTTAAATCACATTTTTCATTTTTAGACGAATACTGTCTGAAATCATCGCAATAAATTCACCATTGGTCGGCTTGCCCTTATTCGTATCAATGGTGTATCCGAAAAGCTCCGTTAACACTTCCTCCTTACCACGACTCCACGCCACCTCAATGGCATGACGAATCGCACGCTCTACACGGGAAGACGTCGTGCGGTAATTGCGGGCGACGGTCGGATAGAGCATTTTGGTAATGGAATTGATAAACTCACTGTCATGGATACAAAGTCCGATTGCCTCACGCAGATAATGATAGCCCTTGATATGTGCCGGCACACCGATGTCATGAATCACATCCGTGATGACAG
Organism: Clostridia bacterium; assembly: GCA_045536855.1. Lineage (GTDB taxonomy): Bacteria > Bacillota > Clostridia > UBA1381 > UBA9506 > RGIG1666. Next base: position 2,508 of record JAZSOJ010000062.1, read on the forward strand.
ATTCCAGATTTTCCTCACTTATCACGAGAGGAATCCTGCCTTTCGTCTCCTTTCCCATTTGCGGAACAACGGTCGGTGCTGCAGCAGAGGACAATGCCGAATCGGTACTGATAATGGAATGAATCTGACGAATTTTCTTTGTTAAAACATCCATTTTCTCAAACGGCTTAACAATATAATAATGCGCTCCCAGTTGCATCGCTCTTGCCGTAATACTATCATTACCAACTGCAGAAAGCATAATATACGTAATTTTCTTATCCAGTTTTGTTTCACCGAGTTTTTCCAATAATTCAAGACCATCCATCTTCGGCATAACCACATCCAAAAGTGCCACGTCCGGTTTTTTCTCGCATATCATTTCATAGCCTGCCGCTCCATCGTTTGCAACGCCGATTACCTCCAGCTCCTCCGTTTCAGAAAAACAATTCGAAATGTACTCACAAAGGGACTTGCTGTCATCCACCAATACAACTGATATTTTCTTACTCATCATATCCTCCTTAGATTTTCCCAATCCTACTTTTCTCGGTAAAATTGGATATTTTTTACAATTTATGTAATGAGTATACCATTTATTTCCAGAAAATGCAAGTCTTTTTTACCATAAAATGTAAAAAATTATGAAAAAATTTCCAATTTCGTACTTCACTTTACATAATCCTATCCAAAAAACATTTCTGTCGGGATAGCAAACCATGAGAAAAGGATGAAAAAAATGCAGAAAGTCAATATTTCTATCTGTGTTTGTGCCGAATGTATGCTCAGCGGCGCCATGGATATTATCGCAAGCATTGAGAGCCTGAAGAAAATGCCGAAAGCATCTTCGTTTTCTTTCAAAATTATCCCAACGACACCTCATTTCAGCGAAAATCACACGGACATTGCTCCATTGGTTACAATTAATGGCGAATCAATGCAAAATGTCACTACCCAAAATGTGATGGCTAAAATTTTGTCGTTGTCAAATGATGCATAGGAGGGATTATTTTGCGAGGAGTCTATACGCCGGTTACCAAAATCCGCAGAAAAGTGTTTGCAGAAGTTGCACGTTTTGCGTATGAAGATCAAGAATTTTCAGCCATTGATAAGATTCCGTATCGTATTATACCGGGGGAAATTGCACGCTATCGTGACAGTGTATTTAAAGAACGTGCCATCGTTGGTGAAAGAATCCGCCTTGCCATGGGGCTGCCGATTCGTCCCGCCGACCGCCACGCACCGCTTCGGGAAGGTATTGAAGACTGCGCCACCCCCGAAACCTACTACCGTCCTCCGCTTGTTAATGTCATTCCCTTTGCTTGTGAGGCTTGTCCCGAAAGCGCTTATCACGTCACGGATAATTGTCGGGGATGTCTGGCCCACCCCTGCACCGCTGTCTGTCCCGTGCAGGCAGTCTTTATTATTGATGGAAAATCCGCAATCGACAAAGACAAATGCGTCCGTTGCGGGCGTTGTCGTGAGGCTTGTCCCTATAATGTTATTGTTCACTATATGCGCCCATGCGCTAAGGCTTGCGGTGTTGATGCGATTGAATCAGACGAAATGGGGCGTGCCAAAATCAATTACGAAAAGTGCGTATCCTGCGGAATGTGTTTAGTCAACTGTCCCTTTGCCGCCATTGCCGATAAATCTCAGATTTATCAACTGATTCGGGCAATGAAAGAAGGCAGTAAGGTCATTGCTGAAATTGCGCCTGCGTTCGTCGGACAATTAGGACCTATGGCTACGCCGGAAAAAATAAAACCGCTGTTAAAAACGTTAGGATTTTATGATGTGTACGAGGTCGCACAAGGTGCCGACATCGGCGCTGTCAACGAAGCAAAGCACTTTTTGGAAAATGTGCCCGACAAACAACCCTTTCTTGCCACTTCTTGTTGTCCGTCCTGGGCCGCTATGGCAAAAAAGCTGTTTCCGGAGATTGCACACTGCGTTTCCGAAGGACGTACACCAATGGTTGTGACCGCACATCTGATTAAAGAAGAACACCCCGATGCTAAGGTGGTTTTCATCGGCCCCTGCGCCGCCAAAAAGCTGGAGGCAATGCGCAAAAGCGTGCGCAGTGAGGTAGATTTTGTCATCACCTTCGAAGAACTGATGGGAATGATGGCCGCAAAAGGAATCTCACTTGGCGCTGAAGATTGTTCCGAACCCTTTGATGGTGCTACTGCCGCAGGTCGGGGCTACCCCGTCTCCGGCGGCGTCGCAGAAGCAATTATCGGTGCCGCAAAAATGATAGATCCGGATATATCTATCCCCACGGAGCGTGCAGACAGTCTGTCCGGATGTCGGAAAATGCTGACTTTGGCAAAGGCAGGAAAACGAAACGGTTACCTTTTGGAAGGAATGGCATGTCCCGGCGGATGTATTGGCGGTGCGGGAACTGTTTTACCGACCAATCAGGCGGCATCAGCCATAAAAAAATACAAAGAGCAATCAGATATGAAAATAGCAACTGAAAGCCCTTTGCTTTCTTAAAAAGCCGGTCGTGACGGAAAAATGTCACGACCGGCTTTGCATTTTACATTACCTGTAACCATTTTTTCCTTTTATATCACATATATTGCTCATAGCTCTTGCTTCCGTCAACGCCCATAATTTCACGATAGATTCCATTGATTTTCAAGCCATATTCTTCTGCTAAGCCACGAAGTGCCGACATCTGTGCCCCACTCACTTTCAGCGCATAACTACAGCCATTTTCAGAAATCCGTTTTGGTGTCTGCACGAGTCCTACCGGTCCATAGCCATTTTTTGATGCCAGGCGTTTTAATCTTCCGGCGGTTGTCGATGAAGAGAAAATAAAAAGAAAATATCCCATTTTGTCCCTCCTTTCTGCGTTTTATTTTATGAAAATAAATCATCCCGCTATATTCAATATATTCACCCTAAGATTTTTGGCGATATTCTGCGAAAAAATAAATAAAGAGATTGAATTTTGTTTCCAAAATGTGTATAATAGAAACGGTAGATATAAAAGGAAAGGATGAATTCCATGATTACAAAAGAAAGAGTTTTGGAAGTCTTAAAAGAAGCCGGTGTTCTGCAAGAGGGACATTTTCTTCTGACCTCCGGTCGTCACTCGGATAAGTACATGCAGTGTGCAAAAATTTTCCAACACGCAAAATACAGCGAAGAGCTTTGTGCAGCACTTGCTGAAAAGTTTCAGGACAAAGGCGTTGAGCTGGTCATCGGACCTGCCATCGGCGCTATTCAGATGAGCTATGAAGTTTCCCGCCATCTGGGCGTAAAAAATATTTTTGCCGAACGCGAAAACGGCGAAATGACCTTGCGTCGTGGTTTTACCATTGAGCCGGGACAGAAAGTTTTGGTCGTTGAAGATGTTGTCACCACCGGAGGTTCCGTCCGTGAGGTTATTGACATCGTAAGAAAACATGGCGGCGAAGTTGTCGGTTTAGGTGTTGTTGTTGACCGCACCGGCGGAAAAATTGATTTCGGCGTTCCGCTGGAATCTGTTATTTCCATGGAAGTCATCTCTTATGAAGCGGACGAATGTCCTCTGTGCAAAGAGGGTCTGCCGCTTGTAAAACCGGGCAGCCGTGCACTGAAAGTTTGATTGTAAATAAAGAGGGTACCATAATGCACGAAGGACACAGAATGCGAATGAAGCACCGCTATCTGCACGAGGGTCTGGATCACTTTGAACCGCACGAAATATTGGAGCTTCTCCTCTACTACTCGATTCCCCGCAGGGATATCAACGACATAGCACATCGACTGATTGACCGTTTCGGGTCTGTCGCTAACGTGTTTGACGCCGATGTCAATGCGCTTTGTGAAGTAGAAGGCATTAGCGAAAGCTCTGCCATCCTGCTCAATATGATTCCGCAACTATCGAGGGTTTATGAGCATTCCAAATGGGATAGGCATGCAACCTTAGCTACTGTAGACGCAATCGGGCAATACGCCATTTCAATGTACATTGGAAAGAAAAACGAAGAGTTTGGCATCATCTGTCTTGACTCAAATCACAAGGTGCATTTCAGCGGTTTGATTATAAAAGGAACCATTAACCAGACAGAAGCATATCCCCGATTGATTGTTGCTGAAGTCTTAAAGCACAATGCCGTTAATGTTGTCCTCACACATAATCACCCCAGCGGAAGTATTATGCCGTCTGCAAACGACCGTGAGGCAACCAAAAACATTGTTGCTGCATTAGAAGCGATTGGCGTAACGGTAAAAGACCATATCATTGTTTCGGGTGATCGCTTTAATTCTATGTCCATGCTGGGCATGATGTAAAAAAGCTCAAATGCGAGTATCACCTGCATTTGAGCAAAAAATTATTTCTTTTCTTTCGGTTTGGCAATCAATGCAATCAGGTAGCCGAAAAAGACAGCCGCTGCAATTCCGCTTGCCGCTCCGGTCACACCACCGGAAAAAATACCGAAGAAACCGTACTTTGCGACCCCCTTCATTGCGCCCTTTGCTAATGTGTAGCCAAAGCCTGTGAGCGGAACCGTTGCGCCACAACCGGCAAAGTCGACCAACGGCTCATAGATTCCGAGAACCGTCAGGATCACACCGGCCGTTACATAAGTGACCAGAATCCGTGCCGGCGTCAGTTTGCATTTATCAATGAGAAGTTGTGCAATTGCGCAAAGTGTGCCTCCAACCAAAAAAACCCAGACATACTGCAAAGAAATACCTTCTTTCCTACACTGTTGTTATCACAACGGTGTCTTTCCGTTTAGGAATAGTATGTTTCCAAATGTTAAAATTATGCGAAATACATAAGTCAGGAGTGAAAGATATGTCAGGACATTCCAAATGGTCCAACATCAAAAGAAAGAAAGAGAAAACCGACGCAGCGAAAGGTAAAATCTTTACCAAGCTCGGCCGTGAAATTACGGTTATTGTAAAAGCAGGCGGTCCCGATCCGGAGTCCAACTCCAAATTAAAGGATGCGATTGCAAAAGCAAAATCTAACAATATGCCTAACGATAATATTATGCGTTGCATCAAAAAAGCCGCAGGTGCGATGGACGGCGATAACTACGAAGAGATTACTTATGAAGGCTATGGCCCGAGCGGCGTCGCAGTAATCGTAGAAACGCTGACGGATAACCGCAACCGTACCGCAGGCGATATGCGTCATTATTTTGATAAATTCGGCGGCAACCTCGGTCAGTCCGGTTGTGTCAGCTTTATGTTTGATGAAAAAGGTGTAATTATCATTGATAATGAAGACGGTGGTTTGGATGAAGATACCGTTATGATGGACGCACTCGATTCCGGTGCAGAGGATTTTTCCGCACAGGAAGGCTGCTTTGAAATTCTGACCGACCCCAACTCTTTGGGCGCAGTTCGTGATGCATTAGAAGAAAAGGGATACACCTTTGCTTCTGCCGACGTGGAGAAATTGCCGCAGACCACCGTTGCCCTGACCGACGAGAAAGACATTTTGTTTATGGGCAAACTCATCGACGCATTAGAAGATAATGATGATGTGCAGAATGTATATCATAACTGGGAAGAATAATTTTGCGGGAATATAAAAAATGTTTGGAACGAAAAATCGTACGTTTACAAAAGAACAGTCTCACCCAGTGAGATTGTTCTTTCCTTTTATATATCAAATTGTATATAAAATTTTAAAAAAACACTTGACAATCGTTCTTGGCTCCTGTATAATGGACTTGTAAACAATAATGATAATCATTATCGTTATTAGGAGTTGGTTATGATGATGAAGTATTCAAGGCAACGGGAAATGATTCTGCGTTACCTTTCCGAGAAGAAAAATCATCCCACTGCAGAGCAAATTTATGCTGACTTAAAGCCGGAAGCGCCGGCGCTCAGCCTGGCTACAGTTTACCGCAACCTAAATCTGTTATGTAGTTTAGGTGAGGTCCGACGGCTCGACACAGGCGAAAACGTTGACCGCTTTGATGCTGACACTTCCCCCCATGCGCACTTCATTTGTCAGCATTGTCAGGCTGTAACCGACCTTTTTGCCGATCTGGTGGATGAAAAGAAAGCAAAAAAGCTTTTGGGCGATGATTTTTCAGTGGAAAAATGCAGCGTATTTCTTTACGGACTCTGTCCGTGTTGCAAACAATTAACACAATAAAAATTTATATTTTGGAGGTTATTCACATGAAGAAATTTGTATGTCCTGTTTGCGGTTATGTTCACGAAGGTGACTCTGCCCCTGAATTTTGTCCGGTATGTAAGGTTCCGGGCGAAAAATTTAAAGTAATGGAAGAAGGTGCAGCTCTCGCTGCTCAGCACGAATATGGCGTTTACGGAAAAACCGTAAAAAATAATCCTGATATTTCTGAAGAAGACAAAAAGTATATCTTCGAACAGCTCATGGCAAACTTTAACGGCGAATGTGCCGAAGTTGGTATGTACCTTTGCATGGCAAGAATCGCTCACCGTGAGGGATATCCGGAAGTCGGCCTTTACTGGGAAAAGGCAGCATATGAGGAAGCGGAGCATGCAGCAAAATTTGCTGAACTCTTAGGAGAAGATTTAGAGCCGAATATGAAAGCAACCACCAAGGATAACTTGAAATGGAGAGTTGATTGCGAATACGGCGCAACCCAGGGTAAATTCGACCTTGCCTCCTGCGCAAAAAAGAATGGCTTGGATGCAATCCATGATACCGTGCATGAAATGGCTCGTGACGAAGCTCGACACGGTCGTGGATTTGAAGGCTTACTCAAGAGATACTTCGGATAATAGATGTAGTCTACGAAAACCGCTTAACAAAGGCATTTATAAGATATTAAGAACCCTACATTGTGTGGGGTTCTTTTTCTTTACGCCCATCTACGATTAAGGGATTTTAAGGGAAAAGTGGACTGGAAGGTGTCCTGAGACTTAATTTTTTAAGTCAAAAGTGGACTGAAATAACAATTTTTACATAAAAAAGTGCTGTAATCCCTTGATAATTCTAACTTTTTTAAAGTGGACTGAATTTAGAGAGCTTCTGTCCACTTCAAGATGGACAGAGTGTAATCGCAGACTACATCTATGATTAGGCAACAAACCGCATAACAAAGGGATTTTTGGGCTAATTGAAAATGTTGATAATCGCAGACTACATCTACGATTATTGTTATAATTTTATTAGTAAGGATGTGTTTAGGCTTGTTCTTCCCGATTGGGAGGGTGAATATCCTTGGGAAATTTATTCGGGTATAAGCCAAAAGGCTCACTTCAAAAGGCAGATAAAATTTGAAACTGATAAAGTATTCTGTTTGGTTGCTTCAGCAGATAATGTGCAAGATAAACAAAGTATTATGTACCATAAATATTGACAATCGTAGTTGTAGTGTGGTATAATATGAATGAGTTCATCCGAGATAGAAGTTTCGCAGCCAACGAAGCTCGCCACGGCAGAGGCTTAGAGGGTCTCTTGAAAAGATATTTCAAGTAAGAATTGAATATTAATTTTTAAGGGTTTGGAGTACTCCGAACCCTTATTTTTGTTATAATCATTTTTTCATAAAAAAATCGGAACAAGCGAAACTTGTTCCGACGTGGCGCACCCGACAGGATTCGAACCTGCGACCTTGTGAGTCGGAGTCACACGCGCTATCCAACTGCGCTACGGGCGCATACGGTATGGAATCAAAGGATTACTCCTTTGATTCCACTTCATTTTTTTTAAGTTTATATGCCAAAGTCATCAGGCTGTCGGTTAAGTGAACATTTTCCACAGCGACATGCTCCGGCACATCAATATCGGTATAAGAGAAATTCCAAAGGCCTTTAATTCCAAGGGCAATCAGTCGGTCTGCAAGCTCCTTGACACTGCTTTTCGGCACCGCCAAAATCGCAATATCCGCTTTATTTGTCTCAAAAAACTTCTCCAAAGCATCAATATGCTGAACTTCGATGCCATGCAAATTTTGTCCAACCATCGCATCACTATTGTCAAAAATACCCACCAAATGGAAACCTCTTTTTTCAAAGCCTGCATGATTAGCAAGTGCTCGGCCTAAGTTACCGGCGCCGACAATGATGGTTTGATATCCACGGGAAAGTCCCAAAATTTCGCCAATTTCATAATACAGATTCTCTATTTTATATCCATATCCCTGCTGACCAAACCCTCCAAAGCAGTTTAAGTCCTGGCGAATTTGCGATGCCGTAACACCCATTTTTTCGCTCAAATGCTTGGAAGAAATGCGTGTTACTCCCTGTTTTAAGAGCTCTCCCAAATAGCGATAATAGCGGGGCAAACGGCGAATTACCACCATTGGCACCTCTCGTTTATTTCCACTCTTCATTGAGCACTTCCTCTTCTTTCAAAATTTGTTTCAAATGGTATTAAAGTTTTTTAATGGTATCCATTACATACTCTGCAAACTCATCTCCGGTTGCTCCGGTATCACGGCCGGTAATCACCAGTTTCTTTTCCTCATACATACAGATGTCAAGAGCACGTTCAAGCTTGTTTGCCTCTGCACTGTATCCGATATGATTTAAGAGCATAACTGCTGCACGAATAATACTGCAAGGGTCTGCGTACTTATCTCTGCCCTCTTGGACCATACGGGGTGCACTGCCGTGAATTGCCTCAAACATTGCATAACGCTTACCGAGGTTCGAGCTGCCGGCTGTACCGACACCGCCCTGAAACTCTGCTGCCTCATCCGTAATAATATCACCATAAAGATTCGGCAGAACAACAACCTGAAAGCCGGTACGACGTTTTTCATCAACGAGCTTTGCTGTCATAATATCAATATACCAGTCATCAAAATCAATTTCCGGATATTCCTTTGCTACCTCTTTACAGATGTTTAAGAATTTACCGTCGGTGGTTTTGATTACATTCGCCTTGGTAACGGCAGTTACTCTGGTTTTTCCGTTCTTTTTTGCATAGTCGAATGCTGCACGTGCAATACGCTCAGAACCTTCCTGTGTGGTAACGGTAAAGTCAATCGCAAGGTCCTCATTGACATGGACGCCCTGACTTCCGACTGCGTAAGCACCTTCTGTATTTTCACGGAAGAAAATCCAGTCAATTCCCTGCTCCGGCACTTTTACCGGACGGACATTGGCAAATAAATCAAGCTCTTTTCTCATTGCAACATTGGCGCTTTCAATATTCGGCCACGGGTCGCCTGCACGGGGTGTTGTGGTCGGGCCTTTTAAGATGACGTGGCATTCTTTGAGTTCTGCCAAAACATCATCCGGAATCGCTTTATTTGCTGCCACACGGTTTTCGATGGTTAAGCCGTCGATGACACGGAACTCCACCTTGCCTTTTTTCACTTCGTCTGCCAACAAAAACTCTAAAATTTTGTGTGCAGATGCCGTAATGGCCGGACCGATACCATCACCGCCGCAAACACCGATAATAATGGTGTCAAGCGCATTATAATCCAGAAAATCTTTCTGGGTTTTCATCATTTCTACTCTTGCCAACTGTTTTTCCAAAAGCTGTGCAAATTTTTCAGTTGCATTTTTTATTGCTTCGTTCATGGGACTCTTCTTCCTTTCGTAATTCATCCATTCTGTAAATTCTATGCGTTCATTTTCTTAATGAAATTAATCAGACCACCGGCATAAAGCATTTCCTTCTGTCTGTCAGAAACGGTCAGAATGGTCACATATTCTTTATCCTTTGTCAAATTCTTCACGACAATTTTATCGCCGGCAGCAATCTGAGCCGGAGCATTTTCAATTGTGAGCTCGTCCATTAAATCGATCGTATCGTAATCCGCCTCATTTTCGAACACGAGCGGCAGGATACCCGAATTAATCAGGTTTGCCATATGAATACGGGCAAAGGATTTTGCCAAAACCGCTTTGATTCCCAAGTGCAGCGGTGCAAGGGCTGCGTGTTCACGAGAAGACCCCTGACCATAGTTAGAACCGCCAACAATAAATCCTCCCTTATTTTCCTGTGCACGCTTCGGGAAATCCGGATCGCACGGGGTCAGGCAGAATTCCGACAAATACGGAACGTTGGAACGGAACGGCAACAGTTTTGCATTCGAAGGCATAATATGGTCGGTAGTGATATTGTCGCCAACCTTAATCAGTGCCTTACCATTTACATTTTCCGGAAGATCGGTATTGAGCGGGAACGGTTTAATATTCGGACCACGGACAACATCGACATCATCACATTTCGGCGCCGGATCTGCTACCATATTATCGTTTGCTAAAAATACCTCCGGCATTTCAACAACCGGAGCGGTCCCCCACTCTCTCGGATCCGTCAGAACGCCCGTAATGGCACTGACTGCCGCTGTTTCGGGGCTAACCAAATAAACTTGTGCCGAAACTGTTCCGCTTCTGCCCTCAAAGTTACGGTTAAAAGTACGCAGAGAAACTGCGTCTGTCTTCGGGGACTGACCCATACCGATACACGGACCGCAAGAGGACTCTAAAATTCTTGCGCCTGCCGATACCATATCAGCAAGTGCTCCATTTTGCGCAAGCATTGTAAGCACCTGTTTTGATCCCGGTGCGATAACTAAGCTTACATCCGGATGAACCGTCTTACCTTTTAAGATTTTAGCTACTTTCATCATATCTGCATAAGAGGAATTGGTGCAACTACCGATAGCAACCTGATCCACCTTGATCTTGCCGATGGAAGCCACCTCTTCTACATTATCGGGACTATGCGGTTTTGCCGCAAGCGGCTCGAGTGTCGATAAGTCTACGGTAATTTCTTCATCATATGTACAATCAGCATCCGGGGAAAGCGGAACATAGTCTGCCTCTCTGCCCTGTGCCTTTAAGAATGCACGGGTAGTTTCATCACTTGGGAAAATTGAAGTGGTTGCTCCGAGCTCTGCGCCCATATTGGTAATGGTCGCACGTTCCGGAACAGAAAGCGTTTTTACGCCTTCTCCGGCATACTCAACAATCTTACCCACGCCGCCTTTCACGCTCAAAACACGCAAAACTTCTAAAATAACATCCTTAGCGGTTACCCACGGTTTTAATTGACCGATGAGGTTCACTTTTAATACTTTCGGCATCATCAGATAGTATGCGCCGCCCCCCATCGCAACGGCAACATCAAGACCGCCGGCACCAATCGCAAGCATACCGAGACCGCCACCTGTGGGGGTATGGCTGTCAGAGCCTAAAAGCGTCATGCCCGGTACACCGAAACGTTCGAGCTGTACCTGATGGCAGATGCCGTTACCCGGGCGGGAGAAATAAACGCCGTGCTTTCCTGTAACTGTCTGAATATATTTATGGTCATCCGCATTTTCAAAGCCAGACTGAAGCATATTATGGTCAATATATGCAACCGATTTTTTCGTTTTTACACGGTCGATTCCCATCGCCTCGAACTGAAGATACGCCATCGTACCTGTCGAATCCTGCGTCAGCGTCTGGTCAATCCGAATTGAGATTTCCGTTCCCGGAATCATTTCACCACTTACCAGGTGATCTTTGATAATCTTTTGTGCTAAATTAAGCCTCATATTCATTCCTTCCCGAAAGTACTCTTTATACCTTCTCTTACGCAAATTATTACACATTATATTATTATATCAAAATTTAACAATTTGTCAAGGATTACGCCACACAATTCTGCATAATCAAAGCTAAAAAACAGGGCATCAAAACGACCGTTTCGATGCCCTCGACTATTATTCGTTTGACGTCTCTTCTCCTGCATCCATTATTGGATATTCCTTGCCGCAACGGCTGCAAAATGCCGCCTCTTTTTCACACACCTTGCCGCAATTCGGACAGACCTTTTGCTTGGTCAGCGCCGCAAGTTTTGCCTCACGTGCCTCTAAAACCTCATAAAGTTCATCGATTTCCCAAATGATTTCCTCTGCATCATCGGAAAAATCCTTTTCGTCCTTTTGCGCCTCATAAACTAACTTTCCGAGCACAGCGAAATTTGATTTCAGCTCGCTTTTCGTATCACTGATTGCCATTTTCATTTTTGTAATTTCCAAAAGCTCGCCTGACTTTTTCACTGCAGATGCCGCCGATTTTTTAATATTCGAAAAAATTTCTTCCATACAAAACCCTCCTTACAGTATCAGTATACCACATTTTCCTCAAATAGAACAGTATTATTTCATTCTTTTGCCAATGTTTACAATTTATTCATTGACATTTTTTCTTCGTGTGCTACAATAGTTTTAGCACTCAAGTAAAGAGAGTGCTAAAACTATTACAGGAGGCGCACAGAAAGTGGCAAAAAAACAGTTTAAGTCCGAATCGAAACGACTGCTCGATTTAATGATTCATTCTATTTATACGCACAAGGAAATTTTTCTTCGTGAGCTGATATCAAACGCAAGCGATGCGATTGATAAGCTATACTACCGTGCACTCACCGATGAGAATATGACGTTTGATGCTGCGGATTATTATATCCGTCTTTCGGTCGACAAAGAGGCCCGCACGCTCACGATTTCCGATACCGGTATCGGTATGAGCGAAGACGAACTTGAGTCAAACCTCGGCACCATTGCAAAAAGCGGCTCGCTTGACTTTAAGCAAAATCACGAAATCACAGAAGACGCCGACATTATCGGTCAGTTCGGCGTGGGCTTTTACTCCGCCTTTATGGTTGCTGAAACGGTTACTGTTACCACAAAGCAACTGGGCGCTGACAGTGCGTTTTGTTGGGAATCCTCCGGTGCGGACGGTTATACTGTAAGCCCTTGCGAAAAGGACTCCGTCGGCACGAAAATCGTATTGAAATTAAAGGAAAATACCGAAGAAGAAAACTACGACGAGTTCTTAGAGGAATACCGCCTGCGTGCACTCGTCAAAAAATATTCCGACTACATCCGCTATCCGATTCATATGCTGATGACCAAGTCCCGTCCGGTCGAAAAAACGGACGAGAATGCACCGACGGAATATGAAACTTATCAGGAAGACGAAATTTTAAATTCGATGGTGCCCATCTGGCGCAAGAACAAATCGGAGCTTTCCGAAGAAGAATACAATAACTTCTATAAGGAGAAGTTCTATGATTTTGAGGACCCGTTGCTCACCATTCACACCAGTGCAGACGGCGTTACCAGCTATAAAGCGCTTTTGTATATCCCTGCGCACGCACCCTTTGATTACTACACCAAGGAGTATGAAAAAGGACTCACTCTCTATAATAGCGGCGTGATGATTATGGATAAATGCGCAGACCTCCTGCCTGACTCCTTCGGCTTCGTCAAGGGGTTGGTAGATTCTGCTGATTTATCCTTAAATATCTCCAGAGAAATTTTGCAGCACGACCGCCAACTGAAGGTTATTGCAAATCACCTGCAGAAAAAAATTAAGAGCGAGCTTTTAAATCTCTTAAAAAATGACCGTAAAAAGTATGAAAGATTCTATCAGGCTTTTGGTCGTCCGTTAAAGTTCGGTGTATACAATGAATTTGGCAAAGATAAAGATCTGTTAAAAGACCTTTTGATGTTTGTTTCCTCCAAAGAAAAAGCACTCGTGACACTTTCTGAATATGTTTCACGCATGAGTGAGGAGCAGAAATACATCTACTACGCAAGCGGAGAAAGTGCGGATAAAATTGAAAAACTTCCGCAGACGGAGTTGGTGCGTGAAAAGGGATTTGAGATTCTTTATTTCACCGAGGATGTGGATGAGTTTGCCATTCAGATTCTGCACGAATTTGAGGGCAAAGAATTTAAGTCAGTTTCCTCCGGTGATTTAGGCCTTGAAAATGAGGAACAAAAGAAAGAGGAAGAACAGAAAGAAACGGAAAACAAAGAGCTTTTCGTGTTTATGAAGGATGTCTTATCCGGCAAAGTCAAGGATGTCAAAGCCTCCACTCGATTAAAGTCACACCCGATGTGCATTACGAGCGAGGGTGCCATTTCTATCGAAATGGAAAAGGTCTTAAATGCAATGCCGACCGACCATAAGGTGCAAGCAGAACGCATTTTGGAAATCAATGTGAATCACCCAATTTTTGATAAGCTCGTAAAAATGCTTTCCGAAGATAAGGACAGGCTGAAAAAATATACCGAAGTACTCTACGGCGGGGCACTCTTAATCGAGGGCCTGACGCCTGAAGATCCGGTAGAATTCTCAAATCATATTTGCGATTTGATTGATTGAGTTACAAACGGTCTGCGGATATTTTCCGCAGACCGTTTTTTGTCATAAACATCCTTCTTTTTGCATATATTGGACAAGGATATGTAAGGAGTGATTTTATGATAAAGAAAATGGTATTTTTAGCGGCAGTAATTGCCGTTTTTATTTCCTGCTCACACGATGCAATCAACTCACTTTCCACCGACTCAAAAGCCTCCCTCACCTTTAACGATTTATCAGGGGATTTTTCCTGGGCAAAAGAGGCCGTTTCTGTTTTGGTGCAAAAAGGTGCAATCAGCGGCATTGATGAACACGTGTTTTCGCCGAAAGCAACCGTCAGCCGGGAACAATTTGCCAAAATTTTAGTGAAGACATTAGATATAAAAACCCCTGCCGCAAAGGAGCAGACCTTTTTAGATGTTCCGGCCGGTCGTTGGTCATTTGCTTTTGTTGAGGCAGTCAAAGAATTCTTTCCAAAAAACAGTGATGCCGGTGAAACCTTATTTTTACCGGAAGGTTCTCTTTCCCGTGAGGATGCTGTTTTTGCTATTGTTTCTGCGCTCAACGCCCAAATTCCAGACGCAGAAAAAACAAGCACTCTGCTCGCTCCGTTTTCCGATAGTCAGGAAATTACTCCAACGTGCGCCCCGCAAATTGCCTTTGCTGTAGAGAAAAAAATACTGTCAGGCGACGGGAGCCTTTTAAGCCCCAAAGCCACTTTAAGTCGTGCCGAAGCGGCGGTTTTAATGTATCGTGCCCTTTTGTTACGGGACGGAAAAGAGGTTCGTTCGGATACAAAAACAGACAGCACTCCCATCGTTGGTAAAAGTACCGTAAGTCTTGCTAACGCTAAACGTTGGGCCGAGGAAAAGGGAGCGCACGAACGGTTTATTTCCGTTGCCGACCTGTATTGGGAATATGGAGCAAAAACGGGGATTCGACCCGAGGTGTTATATGCGCAGGCGGCAAAGGAAACCAATTACGGAAAGTACACCGGAAATGTTATCCCAACTCAAAACAACTGGGCGGGCATTAAAACTAAGGATGCCACCGGCGACAAAACCGAAGACCACGAAAGCTTTGGGAGCCCCGATGACGGCGTGCGTGCACATTTTAATCACATGGCAGCATATCTTGGCAAAAACCCCATCGGCGACACCCACGATCGCTTTTCTGTCGCCGCAAGCGCCTCCTGGGCGGGGAGTATTTCCTCCGTCGAAGAACTTGGCGGACATTGGGCACCGGACAAAAACTACGGTTTTGATATTGTAGAAAAATATTTAAAGCCAATGGAAACGATTGCAACATAAAAAGCAGCAGAGACATCTCTGCTGCTTTCTTTTTACTCTTGCTGTCCTTTTAACATCTCGCTCTGATGCGTTGTAATCAGTGCATCAATGATTTCGTCCACATCGCCGTTTAAGATACTTTCCAAACGATGGAGCGTCAGTCCGATTCGGTGGTCGGTCACACGACCCTGCGGGAAGTTGTAAGTACGGATACGCTCACTGCGGTCACCCGTTCCTACCTGACTTTTTCTCTCTTGCGCAATCTCATCGTGGCGTTGGCTCTCTAAGAGCTCATACAGACGGGAGCGCAAAATTTTCATTCCCTTCTCCTTGTTTTTCAGCTGAGATTTTTCATCCTGACACGATACTACAAGCCCGGTTGGAAGGTGCGTAATGCGCACGGCGGAGTCTGTGGTGTTGACGCATTGTCCGCCCGGACCGCCCGCACGGAATACATCAATTCGAAGGTCATTCTGATTGATTTCGACCTCGACCTCCTCCACTTCAGGAAGAACGGCAACGGTTACTGTTGAGGTATGAATTCTGCCGCCTGACTCAGTTGACGGAATTCGCTGCACACGGTGAACGCCGCTTTCAAACTTGAGGCGAGAGTATGCGCCCTGACCCTCAATACTGAACGAAATTTCCTTATAGCCTCCGAGTTCGGTTGCGTTGGAGTTCATCACATCAACCTTCCAACGCTTCGACTCGGCATACATTGAATACATACGGAACAAGTCCCCCGCAAAGAGCGCCGCCTCATCTCCGCCGGCGCCACCACGAATTTCCACAATAACGTTTTTGTCATCATTGGGGTCTTTCGGAAGAAGTAAAATTTTAAGTTCATCATTGATTCTTTCCAGACTTTTTTTGCAGTCCGCCATCTCTTCCTCCGCCATTTCCCGAAGTTCTTTGTCCAGACCGCCCTCGGAAAGCATTGCCTCGGAATCTTCTAAATTCTGCATCAACTTTTTATACTCCCGATACTTTTCTACAATCGGAGTTATGTCAGATTGTTCTTTACATAATTTACGAAATTTGTCCTGATCGCCGATAACCGCCGGATCGCTGACCTGCTCCGACAGTTCGTTGTATCGATCTTCAATAAACGATAATTTATCAAACATAAAAAGTATTCTCCTCCACCGTTTGTCTGCTTTTTTGCTACTTGTTCCATTGTAACACAATCTTTGATAAATTGCAATTACAACCAAAAACTTTCCGCCGCATTTTTATTTTTTTCAAAAAACTCTTTACAAGATCCAAAATTTGTAGTAGTGTATATAAGTAAGTTTAGAAAATTTCTTCTAATATATTATGTCGAAAAATGGAGGTGTGATTTTGTGACGGAATTAAAATACTGGCTTTGGCTCTCGCTTTCTCTGCACCAAAGCAGTCGCAAAATTACCACTCTTTTAGAACGCTTTGATACGCCGCTTGACATTTACAACGCAAAGAAAGAGGACTTTTGCGGGTTCGAAAATCTTTCTCCAAGAGATGTCAGACAGCTTTCAAATAAAAGCCTGAAGAAAACCGAGGAAGTAATGGAAACTTGCCGAAAACTCGGCATCCGGATTATGACCTTTGACAGCCCATACTATCCAAAACGTTTGGCCAATATTTTTGACCCACCATATGTACTTTACGTCAAAAGTCGGGAACGACTGGACTTAAATGAGACGCTTCCGATTGCAGTAATTGGCACACGCAACGCCACTCCTTATGGTCGTGCCGTAGCACGCAAGTTGGCCGAGGACCTTGCACGTGCCGGCGTCTTGGTCGTTAGTGGTTTGGCTCGTGGAGGGGATGGTGCGGCTCATACCGGAGCCTTATACGGTGGCGGAAAAACGATCGCCGTTTTAGCTTGTGGTCTGGATCGAGTGTATCCACCGGAGCACGAGGAGTTATGTCTCGCCATTGCAGAAAACGGCATAGTGATTTCCAAGTATCCGCCGGGCACAGCGCCACTCGGGAAAAATTTTCCTGTTCGCAACCGTATTATCAGCGGTCTTGCGGCAGGAGTTGTTGTTACGGAGTCTCCCTCCGGAGGTGGATCGATCATTACAGCAAACAATGCACTTGAGCAAGGTCGGGATGTGTTTGCCGTTCCCGGCAACATCACAGATCCTCACTTTGCCGGAAACCATGACTTGATTCGTGAAGGTGCACATCTCGTTACTTCAGCGCTTGATATCATTTCGGAGTATCGGGAAGAATATATTCATATTTTTGAAAAAGCCACTCAAACGGAACACACGGTTCTCTCTTTGCAGACAGAAAACCACCCGCTGACAGAAGATGTCCGTAAAGAGCACTCTGTTTTGATACCGTCGGCTTCTGTTCCCGTAATTGCCAACGAGATTTATCAGGACCTACCGACGGAAGAAAAGAAAATTCTTGATTGCTTATCGTTGACACCGACACACGTTGATACGATAGCAGAAAAAACCGGCCTGCCTCCCGAAGTTTTGAACTCGTCTTTGACGATGCTCGAAATGCAAGGGATTGTCAAGCAGTTAGCAGGACGGCATTTTCTGTTAAACGTTTAATCTCTATTCTTTGAAGGAGGAAACAAATGGCTTCCAATTTAGTAATTGTAGAGTCGCCTGCAAAGGCGAAAACCATTAAACAATATCTGGGAAAATCATATAGCGTTATCGCATCCATGGGACATGTACGTGACTTGCCAAAAAGTCAGATGGGTGTTGATATTGAGCATCATTTCGAGCCAAAGTATATTACCATTCGTGGCAAGGGCGATCTGATTGCCAAGCTGAAAAAAGAAGCAAAGACCGCTAAAAAGATTTATCTCGCAACTGACCCTGACCGTGAAGGCGAAGCGATTTCTTGGCATTTAGCACAGCTTTTGGAAATCGACGAAAAATCATCCTGCCGAATTGCCTTTAATGAAATTACGAAAACTGCCGTTCAGGCAGCGGTCAAAGACCCTCGTCCGATCAACACAGATTTAGTTGATGCACAACAAGCAAGACGTGTGCTTGACCGTATGGTGGGTTATAAAATCAGTCCGCTCCTTTGGAAAAAAGTAAAAAAAGGATTGAGTGCCGGCCGTGTGCAGTCTGTAACCACTCGCTTGATTGTGGACCGAGAGAGGGAAATTGAATCCTTTGTTCCAGAGGAATTTTGGAATCTGGATGCACTTCTTACCAAGCAATCGGGCAAAGAGCAATTTACTGCAAGTTTCCATGGAAAAAACGGCAAAAAACAGAAATTAAGCTCAAAGGAAAGCGTTGAACGTGTGATCAGCGAAATAGGAAACGCTGATTTCATCGTAAAAGAAGTAAACATTAGCGAGAAAAAGCGTCATCCGGCACCGCCGTTTACCACCAGTACTCTGCAGCAAGAGGCATCCCGCAAACTGAACTTTACTGCTGCACGTACGATGATGGCCGCACAGCAATTATATGAAGGTGTGACCATCGAAGGACACGGCACAGTTGGTTTGATTACCTATATGAGAACAGACTCCTTACGCATTTCTCAAGAAGCACTTGCGGATGCACGTGATTATATCGGCACAAAGTTTGGCAACGCATTTTTGCCGTCTTCCGCACGTGTTTACAAGACGAAAAGCAACGCTCAGGATGCACACGAAGCCATTCGTCCTACCTATGTTTCGCTCACCCCTGCAGATGTAAAATCATCGCTTACCACAGATATGTATAAGCTTTATAAGCTGATTTGGGAACGGTTTGTTGCCTGCCAGATGCAAAGCGCAGTTTACGACACCGTAACTGCCGATATCACTGCCAGTGATTACCTCTTTAAGGCAAACGGTTCTAAGCTGAAATTCAAAGGCTTCATGGCTCTTTATGTGGAGGGCCGTGATGATGAAACGGAAGAAAAAGATAACATGTTGCCCGTTCTTTCCGGTGGCGATAAGTTAGACCTAAAAAAGCTGATTCACGAGCAGCACTTTACACAACCGCCCCCACGCTACACGGAAGCAACGCTTGTAAAGGCGCTCGAAGAAAAAGGAATCGGACGACCAAGTACCTATGCACCAACAATTTCTACTATCACCACACGTGGTTATGTTGCCCGTGAGAAAAAGCAGTTAAAGCCTACGGAGCTCGGTACTGTAGTAACCGATATTATGATTCAGTATTTTTCTAATATCGTCGACGTGGAATTTACTGCTAAGATGGAAAAAGAACTCGACTCTATTGAAGACGGCGCTTTGCCTTGGCAGGATTTGATGGAGCGCTTCTATCATCCGTTTGCAGACACGCTCAAGGTTGCGGAAGACGAAATCGGAAAAATCAAAATCGAAGATGAAGTTTCGGATGTCAAGTGTGATAAATGCGGCCGTATGATGGTTTATAAAATGGGCCGTTTCGGTAAATTTCTTGCCTGCCCCGGATTTCCGGAATGCAGAAATGCTAAGCCGATCGTTAAAGAAAGCGGTGCGCTCTGCCCGTTGTGTGGAGGCAAGATTTTAGAGAAGAAATCCAAGCGCGGCAAGCTTTACTATGGATGCGAGCACAACCCAACTTGCGAATTCATGTCATGGGATGAGCCGGAAAACAAAGAGTCCTGTCCAAAATGCGGCGGTTTGCTCCTCAAAAAGAAAAACCGAAAAGGAACGACGCTCGTTTGTTGGAGAGAAGATTGCGGTTTTGAAAAGGAAGTAAAAAACAAATAATTCTAAAACGACGGTTTTCACCGTCGTTTTATTTTGCTAAAATCCAAAAACAAAAAAGCCGAAGAGGTATTTCTCTTCGGCTTTTTATCTTGCGTAAGTTTTTCTTGTGTAAGATTTACAATTAGTCCATTCTTCTTCCCTGGCTTAAAAACGGAGGTACATCAATTGCATCAGCACCGTTTTCTTTTGCAGCTTCACGCTGTGCGCCAAATGCCGGACGGCCTGCGCCAAATGCCGGACGATTTGCGCCCGTCTGAGCTGTGCCACGGAAAATCGGGTTGTTTGCAAACGGGTTGCCCAAACCATTCGCAGAACGAATTGCCTGGAGCGGAGCATCTTCAAAACCCGTAGCAATAACGGTAATAACGATCTCATCATTGAGAGTTTCATCCAAAGCTGCACCAAAGATGATGTTTGCATTCGGGTCAGCAGCCTCATTAACAAATTCTGCTGCATTGTTGATTTCAAACAGACCGAGGTCAGAACCACCGGTGATGTTAATAAGAACACCACGAGCACCCTCAATGGAGGTTTCCAAAAGCGGGCTCTGGATTGCCATACGAACTGCTTCTTCTGCACGGTTTTCACCGGTTGCACGGCCAACACCCATATGAGCGATACCAGTATCCTTCATAATAGCAACAACGTCAGCAAAGTCTAAGTTTATGTAACCCTGACCGGAAATCAAATCGGAGATACCCTGTACACCCTGACGAAGTACGTCATCAGCCATCTTAAATGCATCAACAAAAGTTGTATGCTGATTAGAAATCTGAAGCAATCTGTCGTTCGGGATGGTAACCAAAGAGTCTACATTGCTCTTTAAGTCAGCAATACCTTCTTCTGCACGAACCATTCTCTGACGACCTTCAAAAGCAAACGGTTTTGTTACGATACCAACCGTCAAAATACCCATTTCTTTTGCAATGCTTGCAACAACCGGAGCTGCGCCGGTACCGGTACCGCCGCCCATACCACCGGTTACAAATACCATATCTGCACCGGACAGAGCCTGCGCAATTTCATCTCTGCTTTCTTCTGCAGCTTTTGCGCCGATTTCCGGGTTCGCACCTGCTCCCAAGCCCTTGGTCAGCTTATCACCAATCTGAATCTTCTGGGAAGCCTGCGAAGACATCAGCGCCTGCTTGTCCGTGTTAACCGAAATAAAGTCTACACCCTTTAAACCAAAATCAATCATGCGGTTTACCGCATTGTTACCGCCGCCACCAACACCTACTACTTTAATTTGTGCGACGTTTGCATTTTCAGTGTCAAATTCAAACACCTTTAACTCCTCCTCTTTCGTATATGAACAAAATTTTTAATATCGCTTAATTCTCCATTTGTTATTATAACATATTACAATTAGGTTACACAAGTGTAAATTTTTAATTACATGAATTTTTTTTATAAAATTCACATTTTTTTCACAAAAAATGGAAAAAAGTGTATTTTTAT
>JAZSOJ010000174.1:0-6345 GCA_045536855.1 Clostridia bacterium
AGAAATGTATCCTGAATTTGCCAAAACGGCAAGAGAAGAAGGCTTAGACAGTATCGCACGATTGTTTGAACAGGTGGCAGAAATTGAAAAAGAACACGAAAAGCGTTTTCGTACATTGCTTGATGCGATACAAAAAGGTCAGGTATTCCAAAAAGAACAGGAAGAGGAGTGGATTTGCAGAAACTGCGGGCATGTTCATAGAGGAAAAGAAGCGCCCTTGGTCTGTCCGGTCTGCGCTCACCCACAAAGTTATTTTGAAGTAAAATGCAAATAAAAACAGGAGGCTACTTAAGTAGCCTCCTGTTTTTTTATTTTCCGTAATACGCCATCAAATACAACTCTTTGATTTCAGAGATCAACGGATAACGAGGATTTGCGGTGGTACATTGGTCAGAAAATGCTGCTTCAGAAAGACGATCGATCGCAGTCATAAAATCTTTTTCCGAAATACCCAGCTCTTTTAATGACGTTGGGAAATCTAAAATTTTCATCAATTTACGAACGGCTTCCGTTAAATGATTTACGCCCTCCTGTGCCGTCTTGGCATCCAGACCGAGATGACGTGCAATTTGCGCATATTTTTCATCAGCAACAAATTTACCATATTTGGGGAAGGATGCAAACTTTGTTGGTTTGTCGGCATTAAAGCCGATGATATACGGAAGTAAAATGGCATTCGCTTTACCATGCGAAATATGAAATTCGCCGCCCAACTTGTGCGCCATGGAGTGGTTAAGCCCCAAAAAAGCATTGGTAAATGCCATGCCGGCGATGCAGGATGCGTTGTGCATTTTTTCCCTTGCTTCACGGTCACCCGGATCAGAATATGCCCGAGGCAGATTTGCAAAGACAAGCTCAATGGCTTTCATTGCTAACCCGTCCGTATAGTCAGAGGCAAGAATAGAAACATACGCCTCAATTGCGTGTGTCAAAACATCCATGCCGGTATCCGCCGTAACGTTTTTGGGGAGAGAATAAACAAACTGAGGGTCGATAATTGCCACATCAGGTGTGAGTTCGTAATCAGCAAGGGGATATTTAATATTCCCGTTTTTCTTATCTGTAATGACGGAAAAAGAGGTTACTTCCGAGCCTGTACCGGAAGTGGTCGGGATGCAGACCATCTGGGCTTTTTGCCCCAATTTCGGGAACTGAAACGCACGCTTTCTGATATCTAAAAACTTAAGGCGCAGGCCATCAAAACTTGTTTCCGGATGTTCGTAAAAAAGCCACATTCCTTTCGCTGCATCCATGGCCGAGCCACCGCCAAGCGCAATGATGACATCGGGCTGAAAACGGCGCATCTCGGCGACGCCCCGCATAATGGTTTCCACAGATGGATCCGGCTCAACATCGGCATAAATTTCACTGTGACAGTATTCTTGTCGATTGCGAAGATGATAAAGCACCCGGTCAACATATCCGAGAGAAACCATCGTGGGATCGGTTACGATAAAAGCACGAGTGATGTCAGGCATTTTTTGAAGATATTGTACGGAGTCCTCTTCGAAATAAATTTTTGGAGGAATCTTAAACCATTGCATATTAACCTTCCTTTTTGCCAACCGTTTTTTATTAATCAGGTTTACGCTCGATACATTTGAGGTTGTAGAGTTGCGCCCGAAAGAACCGCAGCCAAGGGTCAAAGACGGCGTATTGGCGTTGTAGATATCGCCAATGGCACCTTGGGAGGCGGGGGAGTTGACAATGACTCTGCCCACTTTCATTTCTTTGCCAAATTCTTCTTGTAATTCTTCATTATTTGTGTGAATGACTGCAGAGTGACCAAGACCGCCAAATTCTAACATCTGTTTAGCGATGTCAAAACCTTGTTTGTGATTATCAACCACAAAGTATGCCAAAACAGGAGACAGTTTTTCGCGCGAAAGGGGATAATCCGTACCCACGCCGTCGATTGGTGCAATCAGAATTTTGGTGCGCTCCGGCACGCTAATTCCGGCTTTTTTTGCAATTTCGGTTGCCGGCATGCCAACAACGGCAGGGTTTACAGAATTGGTTTCTTTTGAAATTACATAATCGGAAACTTTTTGAATTTCTTCATCTCTTAAAAAGTGACAGCCATATTTATGCATAAAGCCTTCAAAACGCTCACGAATCTCTTTGTCTACGATTACGGCCTGCTCGGATGCGCA
Organism: Clostridia bacterium; assembly: GCA_045536855.1. Classification (GTDB taxonomy): domain Bacteria; phylum Bacillota; class Clostridia; order UBA1381; family UBA9506; genus RGIG1666. The sequence goes on from JAZSOJ010000174.1 coordinate 2,154, forward strand.
GATCATACCATTGTCAAAACTCTTTGACAGGATCAAATCTGTGCAGGCACGGGGAACATCGGCGGTTTTTTCAATATAGCAAGGCACATTTCCGGGACCTACGCCGAGTGCCGGTTTTCCTGCGCTGTAAGCAGAACGTACCATGGCAGACCCTCCGGTTGCCAAAATCAGCGAAATTCCCGGATGATTCATAAGCGCATTGGTTGCTTCAATCGAAGGAGTTTCAATCCATTGAATGGCATGCTTGGGAGCGCCCGCTGCGACAGCCGCCTCGAGCATCGTTTTAGCAGCTAAGACGGAGCATTTTTGTGAGGCGGGATGAAATGCAAAAATGACCGGATTTCTGGTTTTGGCGCAAATCAAGGATTTGAACATAGTTGTTGAAGTAGGGTTAGTCACCGGCGTGACACCAGCAACGATTCCGACAGGTTCTGCGATGTCAACATATCCTTCACGATCATTTTCATCAATGATCCCGACGGTTTTTTCATATTTAATAGAATGCCAAATGTATTCTGTTGAAAAGAGGTTCTTAATTACTTTATCCTCAAATACGCCCCGACCGGTTTCGTCGATTGCGGCACGTGCAAGCTCCATATGCTTGTCTATGCCGGCCAGAGCCATTTGATGAACGATGTGGTCTACCTCTTCCTGCGTAAGTTTCATATATTCCGAAAGAGCTTGTTCTGCATTTGCAACTAAAGCTTCAATCATGGATGCAATATCAGTGTCTTTTTTATTATTTGCGGCTTTTGCCAAGGGAATCACTCCTGTCATATATAGTTACAAGTAGTTTTTCCGCAAGACATAAAAAAATACGCAAAATCAAAGTTTGCGCATTTGGGGTTTGCTCTTTGCACGAAAATAGAGACATTCTTTATCTTCACTATCCTCTTCCTGCGGTGGTTGTCGGAGCACGCAATCGTAAGAACATTTGCCGTCGGATTGGTATAAACAGTTTTTATTACAGTTGATGTTTGTCATGAAATCCTCCCATAGTTTATAAATAGCATATAAGAAACGGAGCGGAGAAGGATGCTTCTCCGCTCCCTTATTTATATGAACGGCTGCGGCATGCCGAAAGCCGATATACTTCATCGTATGCAAAATGTGAAAAAAGGTGAGGAGCTAAAAAATATTTTCAAGTGTCAGACGCTCGGCATCGGGGAGCTGTCGAATAAATTCCGATAAGACATTTGCCGTTACTGCCGTTCTTTCCCGGCTTTGACACGTAATATAGATTTCGAGTTCTTTTAAGGTTTCGTCAACGGAATTAATGTCTTTATGGTAGAGAAAAAAAGAAAACCACGAATGAGTGGAGTCCCATGAAACACGAAAAGTATCCAGACCCTTTTTGCAGCCTGACCAATTTTCCTCTAACGCAGATTGTTTGATCTGGTTTGCGGTGGCAGATAAAGAGTCACAGGCATGATTCACTTTATGGGTGTAAAACTGCACGCCCAAAACAATGAGAAAAAATGAAAGAACTGCGCCGATAAAGGTTTTCATAATGAACTTTGATTTCGCTCCTTTTTATACTTACGCTGTATAAATAAATTGCCTGAGGTGTCAAGATAGGCAATAAATACATCTTTTATTTTATCAATGTCAAATTCTTTTAGTTTTTCATACAGCCATTCTTCGCTCAGATGTGCGCTTTTTAGTGCCATGCGGTTGATGACGCCGTCGGCAATCAATAAAAAAGGCAGACCTTCATATTCCGGCATAATATCCATATCAGACGGCGTAACAGGGCGCCTCGTTGATTTTGGTATGATACTGAGCATTCCATTGGTTTCAATGATTGCATATTCGACATCCATTAAATTAGAGTATCCGTTGGTGCGTAATTCTTCCATCAGGTCGTCGATGTTAAAGCGGAGTCGCTCCATTTCTTTTTCAAGCACACGCCCTTTTTCGATTAAAATGGTTGGTGTTCCGGAAATGATTCGACGAATTTTTTTGCTCTTTAAGGTTAAAAATGAAAAAGCTGCTTCGGCAATGATTAAAGTCAGAATCGGAATTACGCCATTTGCAATTGGTGTTCCTACATTTTCCATGGGAATGCAGGCGAGTTCTGAAATCATCATTGTAACGACAAGTTCGGACGGTTGTAATTGACCGATTTGACGCTTTCCCATGAGGCGGAGCGCCAAAACAACCAATATGTATAAAATTAGTGTGCGTATAAAAGTAATTAACATAAAACCACCTCTTTTTTGTAGCATAACCTTTTTTTGCGGTTTTATGTGATGGCGAGAAAAAAATATAATTTTCTTGAAACATATTCATAGATATGTTATAATTAATAAATAAAGAATTTTGTTTTGTAGAATTCTCAAAAGATTCCGGTTTTTGCGATCTTAGACCGTTGCGTCAATTGCCGGCAGAGTTAATTTTTGCAGACAAATACTTTTACTCTTGGTGGAATTGACACCAAAGATTTACAATGAGTTTACAAATTTTTTAGGAGGAAGAAAAATGGGGGAAATTTTGGCGTTTGTTTTATATTTTGTAGCAATGCTTGGCGTGGGTGTTTTCTTTTTTCTTGCGTCGAAAAGCGGTGGTGAAAAAGATTACTTTTTAGGTGGACGACAAATGGGACCATGGGTAACGGCTATGAGCTCACAGGCATCTGATATGAGTGCCTGGCTTTTAATGGGTCTTCCGGGCAGCGTTATGGCGTTTGGTTTAGGAAAAGCCTGGATTGGTATTGGTCTTGCCATTGGTACGATTTTGAACTGGATTTTTATTGCGAAGCGTTTGAGAAAATTCTCGCTTGCTTCCGGAGATGCCATCACATTTCCACAGTATCTTTCGAATCGATTCGCGACAACAAATCCTGCGCTGAAAATCATCTGTGGGATCGTATTTTTAATTAGTTTTACTATTTATGTTGCTTCGGCTTTTTCCGCAGGCGCGAAGGTATTTATTCAGTTGTTCCCGCAACTTGACTTAAATCCGGATCCTAATGTCGTGGACAGTTCCTTGGCAATGGGAATTTTTGCGATTATTATTTTGGTTTATACCTTCCTTGGTGGGTATAAGGCTGTTTGCTGGACGGATTTTTTTCAGGGTCTTTTGATGATTGCAGCGCTGCTTTTGGTACCAATTGTTATTGTATTCACAATGCAACTGAATACGAGCGCGCTTTCGCAGGTGCTTGTTGTTGCTGACACGAATTACAGCTTTACGACAAATCTTTTTGGTGCAAGCTGGCAGGATATTGTCAGTGGCCTTGCATGGGGTCTTGGCTATTTTGGAATGCCACATATTTTGGTGCGCTTTATGTCAATCAAAAAACCGAGCATGGTGAAAAAGTCTGCAGTTGTTGCTTGTGTATGGGTTGTAATCTCTTTGCTTGCAACAATTCTCATTGCTTATTTTGGCAGAATGATTGTTGGTGCAGAACTCTTGTTAAACGGTCAACAGGAAATGGTATTTATCGTACTTGCACGTAAGCTTTTCCCTGGTTTTATTGCGGGAATCTTGCTTGCGGCTATTATTGCAGCCTCGATGTCTACCGCTGACTCGCAGCTTTTGGTCGCATCTTCTTCTTTTACAAGTGATATTTATAAACCGATTTTCAGAAAGAATGCATCGGACAAAGATACGCTTTGGGTTGGCAGGCTGGTTGTTATTATCGTTAGTATCATTGCTTTCTTTGTTGCAAATAACGGTGGCTCCGGCGCACAGGCAATCATGGATATGGTTGAAAATGCATGGGGCCTCTTCGGTGCTGCATTTGGACCGGTTGTTATTCTTTCTCTATTCTGGAAGCGTATGACGTATAAAGGAGCTCTTGCCGGTATTATTTCCGGTGCGCTGGTGGATGTTCTCTGGTTTATTTTCTTAAAGCAGAGCACGGGTGTATTTGAAATTCTACCTGCATTCGTTCTTGGCTTTATCTTCTGTGTGATTGTTTCCCTGATTGACAAAAAACCATCTGCAGAAGTTATCAATATTTTCGAGAGAGCAACGGATAAAAGCAACGATGACTAAAAAATGATACATATAAAAAGACCACAGCACTGAACCGAACCATTTTGTGCAGACAGTCCAAAAAAGACATTATTGTAGTGTAATTAAACATTAAGCAACATACTGACTCCGTTTTTCAAGCGGGGTCAGTTTTGTTTTAAGTTGTATTCTTTCGTTATTGTAGAAATGTATGTATTCATCAATGAGTTGA
>JAZSOJ010000110.1:0-6425 GCA_045536855.1 Clostridia bacterium
CCTCTAACGAATGTTTCCTTTCAATTTAATTATATAGCAACAATATCAAAAAGTCAAGCAGCATAAATTGTTGTAGAATTAAGACAACAAAGGAGCTGCAGCCCCTTTCAATTATGAAAGGAGTATCCTTATACAATGAAAAATAGTGAAATCAAAAGAGCAATCAAAGAAAGCCGAATTATGCAATATGAGATTGCTGCGCAGATGGGTATTAGTGAGTACACCCTCTGCAAGTGGTTTCGTAAGGAGCTGACCGCCGAACAGCAAGAGCGGATTCTTGCCGCCATTGCGGAGATCAAGGCGGGTGAAGCTCATGTCTGATACCCTCACAATTAAAACTTCCGGCGTGGCGGTTTTGGGTGAGGAACAGGCAAAACATTTTGCGCTGTCAATCTTTGCGGATGTGAAAGCCTATATCAAAGAACACAGGGCAGAATATGAGCAATGGTTGAACGAACAGGAAGCGGGTGAAATGAATGACCTATGATGAGATTTTGTCACGGTTCACCGTGAAGAAGCAATATCGTGACAAAGCTCAATGCTTATGTCCTGCACATGATGATAGAGAAGCCAGTCTAACAGTTTCCAAAGGGGACAAAGGAACGGTTATTCATTGCCATGCAGGATGCGACATTTCCAATATTTTGGATGCGGTAGGCTTGCAGAAAAAAGACCTATTCTTTAATAGTGACGCTCAGCCTGTGGAACGATGGCGGCGTTATGTTGAAAACAGGGAAAATCGAACTATTCAAGCAGTTTACCATTATCACAGTCCATCCGGTGACTATGCGTTTACCCGGCTAAGACTATCCGGAAAGAAATTCATCTACGGAAAAATGGATGGAGAGCGGTTCAATTATGGCTTAGGAGGTAAAAGCAGAAAAACAATACCCGCCGTGTTTTGCAAAAGCCTAAAGGCACTACAGAAAGCCGTTGCAGAGGAAAAAACGATATTCTACTGTGAGGGCGAAAAGGATGTTGAAACACTCTATTCACGGGGCTATGTGGCGGTCACTTGCGGAGCGTGTGGGGATTGGGATGCAAAATGTGTTCCTATGTTTTCCGGAGCAGATTTGATCATTCTAAGTGATAATGACAAGCCCGGTATTGCTTCCGCTATGGAAATCGAGCGGGATGTAAAAAGTGCTGTCAAAAATGTTTGTGTTGTAATATTTACTCCCGAAATTGAAAAGGGCGATATTTCAGACTATTTTGCCGCCGGACACAGCAACGAAGATTTTGAGCAGATGCTTTCTGAAAGTGTTACTCAGAATATGACAAAGGAAAGCCCCGCTGACCTTGACCGTTTTCACCTCATAAACAAAGAATCCGGCAAGGTTACAGGCGTTTTCGACTATGCTATTTTTGAGTACATACGCACGGAGCGGGACTTGTTTGTTATGGGTGGAACGCCATTCATCTATAGTCACGGTGTATATGAAGCAGACGAAAACGGTTCACGCCTAAAGACTATGATTCGTGAACTGATTTACCCGGAGTTTGTGAAGTCTACCACGATAAAAAGAGTATATGATCTTTTTGTATCAGCAGCCGAATTGCAAATGACTTTTGATCGTCTGAATGATTATCCGGCAAGCTGGATTAACTTTCGCAACGGTTTTTATGATCCTGTTACAAAACAAATGCTTCCCCATTCTCCGAAGTACAAAGCAATCAATCAGATACCGCACGAATACAAGCCCGGCGCAACGCTAACGGGTGAAGCTATCGAGGGATGGCTACAGTTTATTGTAACGGCACCGGATGATAGAGAAATGCTGCTACAGTTTGCAGGACTATCTTTAACAAAGGATACCCGGCAACAGAAATTCCTTGTCCTAAATGGTGAGGGCGGTTCGGGTAAAAGCACCGTTATCCGAATGATTGAAAGCATGGTGGGCGGCGTGAATGTAAGCAATATTTCTTTGACGGATTTACAACAGCGTTTCGCAAGCTATGGCCTGTTAGGAAAGCTGCTCAACAGTTGCGCAGACCTTGAAATATCAGCGTTGGAAGATACCTCAACGCTAAAGAAATGCCTGGGTGAAGATACATTGCGGGGCGAACAAAAAGGCAAAGACGCTATTTCTTTTAAGTCTTATGCAAAATTGGTTTTCTCCACGAATGAGCTTCCTATTGTAAAAAGCGAAAAGACAAACGGATTCTTTCGGCGTTTACTTGTTCTGCCTATGGACAAGCTCCCGCCACGGAAACGATCAGACTTCTTTGATGAGTTGAGCGGGCAGCTTGATTATTTCATCCATCTTAGCGTACAAGCGTTGGAAAGAATGTATCAAGATGGACACTTGACGGAATCCCGCTCGTCAAAGGAAGCCGTTGCTCAGTTGAGGTGTGATTCTGATACCGTGCAAGCATTTCTCACGGATGAAACAGTACGAAAGCAAGGAAGCCGAATTGAACGAACATCCCTATATCGGAGTTATCAAGACTACTGTTTCGAGAGTGACCGTCAAACGCTGACACGAAACAATTTCTATAAAAGCATGAGAATGAAGGGATATTCCGAAGTCACAAGTTGCGGTATTCGCTATTTTGAGAGCATTTCTTTTGATAAAAACTGCTCTGAAAACTGCACTGAACCCGCTCCCGACTATGATTATGAGTTGTTAGTCGATGAACCTGTCCCGTTTATGGATATTCTTTAGTGCAGAATTTGAGCGTATAGAGCAATTAGTAAAAATGAATTGCACTAAAAAAAACCTTTATTTTCAACACTTAGAGCATTTAGAGCAATTAGTGCAGATAAAAAATGTAAAAAACAAAAGATGGATATATAAAGCGCAAATAAATAAAAAATATGGGGCGCAAGAAAAACCTGCACTAAACGCTCTGCTTGCTCTGTAACGGATTTTTGAAAGGAGTAAAACTATGACTATTAAACAGGTAAACACAGGAGCACACGGACGCAAGCCCCGCTATTTCATTGAAAATGAGGGCGGCGGGACTGTGGCACATTTTGACAGTCTTTGTACTGCTGCGTTAGTGCTGCGATATTTGAACGGCGCACCCATGACCGAAGAAGATGCAGACATGGCATGGGATGCTATGCAAGCATTTGATACAAGGAATGAGGGGAAAAGACATTGAAACGATTGATCAGCTTTATTGTGGCGGCTGTCCTCATTGTGGCATTGACTGGATGCACAAAGGAAAGCATTGTCCTATATGATTCCGACTTGCTCAGAGTGGAGCGGGCGGGAGCTGTGACAACCATTTCAGACCTTGAGGGCGGCGATACATACACATTGAAAACCGTCCGGGTAAAGAAATCGGAAACGGCAACACAGGACAAGGCAACAGCTAAGACCATAGCAGACACGGACACAATGCACATTCAAGTAGTGCATGATGTTCTTATTGTGACATTCAAAGACAGCGGCGATACAGTCTATATCAAGCTGTCAAATAAGCGATTTTAACCGATTATGCACGGTTAGAACCCGATTTTATGAGGTGGTGAATAAATGAACCCTAAACAAATTAAAGCCTTGCAAGCCCTCTTGACGCAGCCCACAAAGGCAGCAGCGGCAAAGGAAGCGGGCATTGATGAAAGTACCCTCAGACGGTATCTTTCTGACCCCGAATTTCAAAAGGAATACAAGGCGGCATTTTCTCAGCTTGTAACGGATGCTACACGGCAAGCGCAAAAATCACTTTCCCCGGCATTGTCTGCCTTGCGTGAGATCGTAGAGGATGAAAAGGAAAGCGCAGGAAGCCGCATTGCGGCAGCCCGTAGCCTACTTGAATATGGCTTGCGCCTGACTGAGTTTAACGACATTCTAAGGGACTTAGAGGGGGCGATGTGATTTGTACTATGACCGATTGAAAGCCCGTGTAAAGACGGCTGTGGCGGTCAAGGAAGCCCAAAAAGCGGACAGAATAGACATACTTGACTTGATTGCTCCATGCTATCACCCGCTCCATGATGAGGTAATGACAGGCGCATATACAACCTTCCATTTACCCGGCGGGCGTGGTAGTTGTAAAAGCTCTTTTGTCAGTTTGGAGATGGTCAACGGCGTTATGACTGACCCCAAAGCAAACGGAATTATATTCCGGCGTGTGGCGGGTACAATGAGGGAATCCGTCTTTTCTCAAATTGCATGGGCTATTGAGGAATTGGGCGTTTCCGCTCTGTGGCGGGGTAGTGTGTCACCGATGCAGTTTACTTTTCTTCCAACCGGGCAAACAATCATTTTCCGTGGCGTGGATGATGCAGGCAAGCTGAAATCTATCAAGCCCCGGCAAGGTTATTTCAAATTCATTTGGTTTGAAGAACTTTCCGAAATCCCCGGGCAGAATACCGTCCGCAGCGTGCTACAGTCTGTTATGCGTGGCAACGGTGATTTTCGTGTATTTACGAGTTTTAACCCACCACTATCTACAAACAACTGGGCAAACAAGTACATACTCATTCCCGATGATCGGACAAAGGTTTTCCGTACTGATTATAGGATGATTCCCCCGGAATGGCTGGGCGAAGCATTCTTGCTTGAAGCGGAGCGGCTACAGCAGATCAATGAGCAGGCATATAGGCATGAGTATTTAGGCGAAGCTACAGGCAGCGGCGGCGAAGTTTTCCCCAATGTGGTAACACGAACTATCACAGATGAAGAAATAGAGCGGATGCAGTATGTCTATTGCGGGCTTGACTGGGGCTTTTCCGTTGACCCCTTTGCATTTGTCCGGCTGAGCTATGACCGCAAAACAGATACAATCTATTTGCTTGATGAATTGTACCAAAAGAATTGCAGCAATGCCCGAATTGCCGAATTGATCAAAGAAAAAGGCTATCACTTGAGCGGGAAGCTCAGTCCAGGCGGGGTAATGTATAGCCCTTATGCTGAGCAACAAACAATCTTTGCAGATGCCGCCGAACCGAAAAGCATAGCAGACTTGCGGGGAGCGGGACTAAAGATTTACCCTTGCAAGAAATACCCCGGCAGCGTGATATATGGTATCAGATGGCTACAAAATCGAAAGATTGTTATTGACCCCAAACGAACCCCGCACGCATGGAAAGAATTTACCGAATACGAATACTTGACCACAAAAGACGGCGAATTTCTTGCGGATGTGCCGGACGAATGCAATCATCTGATCGATTCTTGCCGCTATGCCCTTGATAGGCTGATCAATACAAGGGGCGTATCTGCCTAAGAAAGTGAGGTGTAAACAATGGCATATATGCGTATTCATTGCGGGGATTGTGGCATGGTCAAGGAAGTACACAAATATGTACCCGATGACACAGAGGTGAGATATTGTCCGCTCTGTGGTAGTGAGATTGACCGGGATATATGGGAAACAATGATAATTCCGGCGGTAGAACTGCTGAACAAAGCAAACAGGGCGATTATTGCAAAGCACACAGAGGAAAACACAACCCCTATTTACATTGATGTAATTGCAGATCATTTCACACGGGATGATATGCAGGACAATTAAAAAATAATTTGAAATGAGGTAACAAAAATGAGCAAATTCAATACTTATATTCGACAGATCAACGATATTGCAGCGGAAGCGTTTAAGGAATACACCGCCGCAAAGGATGCCTACAAGAGCGCAGAAAGCAAGAAAAACGCATACCCTCGCAAGATTGGTTTGGGCGCAGACTATACCGCAAAATCTGCACGGTATGAAGCCGATTATGCAGAAGCAGCCGCCGCCTTTGAGAAATTCCGCAGAGATGGCTTTTACAATCACAGAAAGCGCATGGACGAGGTGCGTAATGCTTTTATTGCAGAGATCGGCAGCGCCTTTGCTGCTGACCCGGCACAGCTTGACATGGCAACCCTTGAACTGATGAAAAGCGGCATTCTGAATGCAAGCGAATATTCCCGGCTTATGGATAAGGCTATCAATGACGGTAATCACACAATGGCAAGAATGATCGCACAGCACGCCAAAGCTGCCGCAGATAGCACCGATGACAGAGAGGATGCCGCTGCTTTCAGAGCCGTTGCATATAGGGGTAACGGCATGAACGGGAATAATTATATTGAAGCATTCGACTTTGTGACAAGTCTTTATGACAGATGCAGCCGCAATCCTGCACTTTATAGCAAGTGGGACGAGCTTGCGGGTGAAGTGATTGAAAAGTTTTGATCATGGCTGTATCAGAAAAGAAGCTCAAGCGGGATGCTGAGAAAGAGCGGGAGAATGCAGCAATCTGTCTTTTCTGTGTCAAGGAAGAATGCAGCGGAGCGGATGCTTGCTTTCGTGAGCAAAAGAAAAAGCGGCAGCGTCAGTATCAAGCAGACCGCCGAAATGCTCAGCAGTCTTTAGATGCTTTCTATCATGCGCAACAGGCAAAAGAAAACCGTAGGCGCAGAATTGAAGCACAGGCGGCTTTTCAGAAAAGGAAAGAAGCCGAATAAAATCACTTGTCCCCCTGTAGG
>JAZSOJ010000182.1:0-8634 GCA_045536855.1 Clostridia bacterium
ATGGCTACGATCCGACTTTGCGGTCAAAGGCCTTGCAGTAAGCACGATACATCTTTTCGTAAGAAATATCTAATCCTTCCTTGGTCATGTCAAAGCTATAAGCGTCTTTCATAATGAATTCACGGGAACGCATGACGCCAAAACGAGGACGACGCTCGTCACGGTATTTGGTCTGAATCTGATATAAAGTCAGGGGAAGCTGACGGTAGGACTTAACACATGCCTTTACCGTATCAGTAAAGATTTCTTCGTGGGTCGGTCCCAAGCAGAAATCACGGTTGTTTCTATCCTTTAAGCGGAACATATCCGAGCCAAATACTTCCCAACGACCGGATGCCTGATATGCTTCCGCCGGGAGCAGGGCAGACATTAAAACCTCCTGTGCACCCTCTGCGTCCATTTCTTCCCGGATGATATTTTCTACTTTATTCAAAACACGGAGTCCAAGCGGCAAAAAGGAGTAAACGCCTGCCGCAAGCTTGCGGATTAAGCCGGCACGCAACATGAGCTGGTGACTTGTGGTTTCTGCTTCAGCCGGAACCTCACGCAGAGTGGACAATAACATGTTAGAGACTTTCATCTTGTTCGTTCCTTTCGGTTTTTAATTATAAACACCCACAATATACTTATTATATAATAAATGAAATCATTTTTTCTGTCAACCGTTTTGGATAATTTTATGAAAAAATTGACTAAATGCGTGCGATATTGTATAATCAATACATAGATAGAATTACGTTATGAAATGTCCCTTTTTGGGGCACATGTTCTTTTGATGCAAAAGAAGTTCAATTTTTAACAAGGGGAAATTGTAATGAAGCTGATAGTGAACGCCAATATTCTGACAATGGAAGGAACCGATTATGAAAACGGCTATCTTTTGATCGAGGATGGGAAAATTGTGGCGGTTGGAGATATGTCCGAGGCCCCTGGGCAGGCGGAGGAAGTGATTGACGCTAAAGGCAGATACTTACTTCCGGGTTTTGTTGATGCGCATTGCCATGTCGGCATGTGGGAAGAGAGTCTTGGTGAAGCGGGGGCAGACGGGAATGAGTCTACCACACCGATGACGCCTCAGCTTCGGGCAATTGATGCGGTTAACCCATTTGATGAGGCGTTTCAAAATGCACGTAGAGCCGGGATCACGACAGTGGTTACCGGTCCCGGGAGTGCCAATGTTTTGGGCGGCCAGTTTGCAGCATTAAAAACGGACGGCGTCTGCGTGGATGATATGTTGATTAAAGCGCCTGTTGCGCAAAAAGCGGCACTTGGAGAAAATCCGAAAAGCAGTTATGGTACGAAAAATCAGATGCCGATGACACGCATGGCGAGTGCGGCGCTTTTGCGGGAAATGCTTTATAAGACAAAAGAATACGCAAAGAAGTGGGAAAATTATTACAAAAACACCAAAAAGGAAAGTTGTCCGGAGTTTGATTTTCAACTGGAAAGCCTTTTGCCTGTGATCCGTGGAGAGATTCCTTTGAAGGTGCACGTCCACCGTGCAGATGATATTTGTACGGCAATCCGAATCGGTGAGGAATTTGGCATCCTGATTACACTTGAGCACTGCACCGAGGGGCATTTGATTGCCGATATTTTGAAAGTAAAAAATATTCCTGTCACGCTTGGTCCGACCTTGGGTTCTAAGACGAAATCAGAATTGGCCAATCTTTCTTATGATGTGTATACAGAACTGGAAAAGCGGGGAATTGAGTTTGCCATTATGACGGATCACGGCGAGATTCCGATTCAGGAGCTGTATTTGTGTGCGGTGCTTGCGGTACGCCATGGCCTGAGCAAGCAAACGGCGCTTCGTGCCATTACAATCAATGCGGCAAAAAATGCGGGGATTGCTGATCGTGTGGGCAGTATTTGCAAGGGAAAGGACGCCGATTTTCTTTTGATGAGCGGTGAGCCGATGAGTTTTGATGCGACAGTCGAAAGCGTATTTATCAACGGACGACAAATAAATTAGTTTTTTATTGACAAAAATCGACTTTTCGTTTACAATATTAACATTATTTTATGATAGGTTGGTGGGATTGTTGGAACGCAACGAATATTTCAAACAAACACTCAGAGATTGGTGCGGTATGGTCGAGGAAAACACGCAATCTCTGACGAAAAAATATGATAGCTATAAGGTTAAAAGAGGCCTAAGAAACAGCGATGGTACCGGTGTTTTGGCAGGTCTTACCCGTGTGGGCGAAGTTCACGGTTATCTTTTGTACGAGGAAGATAAAGTGGCGGACGATGGTGTTTTGTCTTATCGTGGCGTCGACGTGAATGAAATTTTGAGTGCATGTGATGCAGAAGGACGTTTCGGCTATGAGGAAGTAACCTATCTTTTGTTGTTCGGAAAACTTCCGAATCAAAAGGAACTGAACGATTTTAAGAAGTGGATGAGCGATTTGCGCCCGCTTCCTTACGGATTTCGTGAAGATGTTATTATGAAATGTCCCTCGCCGGATATTATGAACAAACTGGCAAGAGGCGTTTTGACTACCTACTCTTATGATGAAAATGCAGATGCAACAGATCTGTATAATATGCTCAGACAGGCCGTTCTTTTGGTGGCACGTATGCCTACCATGGTGGCCTATTGCTATCAGGCAAAAGCGCATTATTATGACGGAAAGAGTCTTTATATCCATAATCCGCAACCCAACCTGTCAACGGCGGAAAACTTTTTGTATATGATTCGTCCGGACAATAAATTTACCGATTTTGAGGCAAGAGTTTTAGATGCGGCGCTGATTCTTCATGCGGAGCATGGTGGCGGTAACAACTCTGCATTTACAACACGTGTCCTCTCCTCTGCAGGAACGGATACATATTCTGCTATCGGTGCGGCAATCGGTTCGCTCAAAGGCCCCAAACACGGTGGCGCAAACCGTAAGGTTATGGGAATGATTGAAGATTTTAAGGCAAATCTGACAGATATTACGGATAAAGATCAGATTGCGGCTCATATTGAAAAACTGTTGAATAAAGAAAGTTATGACCGTTCGGGCCTTGTATATGGTATGGGACATGCAATCTACACCCGTTCCGACCCGAGAGCTGTTTATTTAAAGAAAAAGGCAGAAGAGCTGGCTGATTTGACCGGTAATATGGACGAATTTAAGCTCTATCAGACGATTGAAGAGTTAACGCCGGAAATCTTTGCACGCTTAAAGGGTGACAAGATTATGTGTGCGAATGTGGATTTGTATTCCGGCTTTGTCTATAAATGTCTTGGCATTCCGGAGGAACTTTATACGCCATTGTTTGCAGTTGCACGTATTGCAGGATGGTGTGCACACCGAATTGAAGAGGTAATGTACGGAAAGAAAATCATCCGTCCGGCATATAAAAGCGTTTGCAAGCGTATGCCGTATGTACCGCTTGCAGAAAGAGAATAAGAGAATCTTGGGCTGTAGCACCTTGCTGCAGCCCAAAGTTTTGAGAAAAGAAGGATAGAACCGATGAAAGAATTGGAACTTCAGGGGAAAAGAGCGAGACTCCACCGGTTTGTACGAAAAAATACCGTCGTGTTAATTGCATTTTTGGCGGCGGTGATTACGAGTATAATCGTTCCGCCGGACAGTGCATATCTTGACTATTTTGACTACAAAACGCTGACTTGCCTGTTTTGCGTTTTAGCGGTTGTCTGTGCTTTAAAAAACATCAATTTCTTTTATATGCTGGCGCACAAAATTGTTTGCTTATTTAAAAACGCCCGGGCGGCAATTTTGGCATTGGTGTATATTACTTTTATCGGGTCCATGCTGATTGCCAACGATATGGCGCTTTTGACCTTTTTGCCGCTGGGCTATTTTGTGCTCACATCAACGGGAAAACAAAAATATATGGCGTTTACTTTTATTATGCAAAATATCGCCGCCAATCTGGGCGGAATGCTTACGCCTTTCGGCAACCCGCAAAACCTGTACCTGTATACAAAATTCAATATTCCGAATCTTGAATTTATGCAGATTATGTTGCTTCCTTTTTTGCTTTCGGTTGCAATCATCACCATTTGCTGCCTGATTTTTGTTAATAAAGATGCCCTCGAAATCGGGGAGGGGGAAACAGAAACCAACCCTCGCCGGATTGCAATTTATATGCTCTTGTTTGCACTTTCAATTGCGATTGTGTTCCGTGGGATTCCGTATCAGATTGGGCTTGTCATTATCCCGCTTGCGCTTTTGTTTTTAGATCGCAAGGCACTTCAGATGGTGGACTACTCCTTGCTTTTAACGTTCGTCTTTTTCTTCGTCTTTGCGGGGAATATGGCGCGGATTGATGCTGTCAGGGAGCTATTTTCCTGCTTGTTAAATCAAAGTACAATGCTTGTCAGCATTTTGTCCTGCCAGATCATCAGCAACGTGCCGTCGGCGATTTTACTTTCACAGTTTACCGGCAATTATGCGGAACTGTTACTCGGAGTGAATATCGGCGGCGTTGGGACTTTGATTGCCTCTTTGGCGAGTCTCATTACATACAATGAATATACAAAGCATAATCCCGGAAAATCGGGGTATTATCTTGGCCTTTTTACGCTGTTTAATGTTGGATTTTTAGTCGTTTTAACCGGTACTATGCTTTTGGTACGGATCTTTGCATAAGATTGACAGAGAAAATGAAAAATAGTAAGATAAAATTAAGATAAAATAAATTACAAAGGAGGTTTGCACCAATGGAAAAGAAAGACCGTTTCGAACTGATCTCGGACTATCGGCCGACGGGCGACCAGCCGGAAGCGATTGAGAAGCTTGCCCAAGGCGTTTTGGCAGGTGACCGTGAGCAGATTCTTCTGGGTGTTACGGGCTCAGGTAAAACCTTTACAATTGCAAACCTCATAGAGAAGGTCAACAAACCGACCTTGGTGCTTGCGCATAATAAAATTCTTGCGGCACAGCTTTGCAGCGAATTCAAGGAATTCTTTCCAAATAATGCGGTTGAGTTTTTTGTATCCTACTACGACTACTATCAGCCGGAGGCGTATATCCCGCATACGGATACCTATATTGAAAAGGACTCATCTGTGAATGATGAGATTGATAAACTTCGCCATAGCGCAACGGCAGCGCTCTTTGAGCGTCGTGATGTCATCATCGTGTCAAGTGTTTCGTGCATCTATGGTTTGGGTGATCCGATCGACTATAATGAAATGGTGGTTTCTCTCCGTCCGGGAATGCGAAAAAGCAGGGATGAAATTTTAAAAAAACTGGTTGAAATTCAATATGAAAGAAACGACTTAAATTTTGTTCGTGGAAAGTTTCGGGTGCGTGGTGATGTGGTTGAAATTTTTCCTGCATATACTTCGGAGCGTGCAGTGCGAGTGGAGTTTTTTGGAGATGAGATTGATCGCATCACAGAAATTGATGCCTTAACCGGAGAGGTTTTGGGCGTGAGAAAACATATTGCTATTTATCCTGCGTCGCACTATGTGACGACAAAGGAAAAAATGGAACACGCCATCGACACAATTGAAGAAGAATTAAAAGAACGGCTGTCATATTTTAAGGAAAACGATAAACTGCTGGAGGCTCAGCGCATCGAGCAGCGCACCCTTTACGATATTGAAATGATGCGTGAAATCGGCTTTTGCCAGGGAATTGAGAACTATTCCCGCCACATCAGCGGACGTTTGCCCGGTTCTGCGCCGTTCACGCTTTTGGACTATTTTCCTGATGATTTTTTGCTCGTGGTGGACGAATCCCATGTGACCGTGCCACAGGTTCGTGCGATGTATAATGGCGACCGAGCCCGAAAGGAATCGCTGGTGGAATACGGATTCCGCTTGCCATCAGCATTTGATAACCGTCCGCTGACCTTTCCGGAATTTAATGAGAGGCTCAATCAGGTCATCTATGTCAGCGCGACGCCTGCCGACTATGAGCGTGAGCGTGCAACTCAGGTAGTAGAGCAGGTTATTCGCCCCACGGGATTGGTTGATCCCGAGGTCAGCATCCGCCCGATTGCGGGACAAATTGATGATTTGGTGAGTGAAATTCATACGCAGATTGCAAAAAATGAGAGAACGCTCATTACAACACTGACGAAAAAAATGGCGGAAGATTTAACCGATTATCTAAGGGATATGGATATCCGTGTGCGCTACTTGCATTCCGAGGTCAAAACGATGGAACGAATGGAAATCGTCCGTGATTTGCGTGCGGGTCTGTTTGACGTCTTAGTAGGCATCAATCTTTTGCGTGAGGGCCTTGATATTCCTGAGGTTTCGCTGGTGGCTATTTTAGATGCGGATAAAGAGGGTTTTCTTCGCTCGGAAACCTCGCTCGTGCAGACTATCGGCCGTGCGGCTCGAAATGCAAATGGCAGGGTGATTATGTATGCGGATAACTTAACCGGATCGATGGAACGAGCGATCCGTGAAACAAACCGCCGCCGTCAAATACAGCTCGCATATAACGAAACGCACGGCATTGTTCCAAAAACAATTATCAAGGATATCAGAGACACCATTTCCGCAACGGACGAAATGCCGGATAATACCATCCGCGGCGTCCGTGTGACAAACTCAATGGATATCCATTTGCAGATTGAAATTCTGTCGGAGCAGATGAAGCTTGCAGCATCGGAATTACGGTTTGAGGACGCAGCGAAATTAAGAGATAAAGTCAAGGAATTACAGAAAAAGATATAAAAAAGTCTGTGCTTTTAGCACAGACTTTTTTATATTACTAAGCCACCGTTGGGACTGAGTATTTGTCCGGTAGTAAAGCCGGAGGAAACGGTCAGAAAATACACGGCCTCTGCAATTTCTTCTGCGCTCGCCATTCTGCCAAGTGGCGTCTCTTCACATAAAAGAGAGATATCCTCTTCGGACAAATGCGCATTCATTTCTGTGTCCACGGCACCGGGAGCCACACAGTTGACACGGATGCCGGAGGGAGAAAGCTCTTTTGCGAGCGCCTTGGTAAAGCCGATGACAGCAGCCTTTGCGGCAGAGTAGTGAACTTCGCAGGATGCGCCGACCAATCCCCACACCGAAGAAAGATTGACAATCGAACCACACTTTTGATGAATCATATGGGAGAGTGCGGCTTGTGAGCAAAGGTAGGTTCCCTTGACGTTGACATCAAACATCTGGTTCCAGTCCGTTTCTGTGATATCGGAAAACAAGAGTTGCTGTGCTATGCCGGCATTGTTAATTAAAACATCAACGCCGCCATAACGGCTCTCAATTTCGGAAAACATTTCGTTCACCGCTATCGGTACTGATACATCTGCACGGATGGCAATGGCGTCCACCCCAAAGGCCCTGCATTCAGCACAAACAGCTTCAGCAAGATCTTTATTTTTTATGTAATTTATAAATACACGAAAGCCGTTTTTGGCAAACAGTTTTGCACAGGCCGCACCAATGCCACGGGAGGCACCGGTAATCAATACATTTTTCATCACAAGAATCCTTTCAAAAAACATCTATGTCCATTATATCTGTATTCGTTTCATTTGACAAGCTTTTTGTTGGGGAAACAAAAAAGACGAGCGAGAGGCCCGTCTTTACATTCTTAAATGCCCCGCCGTGCCGTGCCTGCGATTTATTTTTACCTGCATATGCAGGTGGGTATTCTCTCGTGTGTTTTATATTTCCCCTGGCCGCATTGCGGGGGGCCTATACGCCGCACACGAAGTGCGAATTCCCTTATAAAAAGTGTTGGTAAAATAAAAACCGCTTTATCACGCACACCGCAGGGTGTCTTCTTGATTAATTTTATTATATCACCAAATGGGGAAAATATCAATGACAAAATTTACCGTTTTTATGCTATTTATAGCCGCAGTGATGCGGAAAATCAGGATTTTTGTGTGTTTTTTTTGGTTCGCACTGTTCTTCCTGACACAAACAGAGCGGAGCACACGGATTGTTTTGGTGATGTCCCAAAAGCAGACAAAGCTCCTGTTCCATCCGTTCCAGATTTTTAATAAAACAGCTCCCGCATCCGTCCCGATTCATACATAGCCTCCCCAAAGGTCTTTGCTATATTATATGCAATCGGCTTATAATGTTTCCGGCTCAGGATATTCGACGCCAAAGGTGTCAACGGTGATGCATTTGATTTTTTGCTCACGCATCGGTCGATCCATCATATCAGTCGGAACAGAGATGATTTCGTCGATCGTCTCAAGTCCCTCGGTAACTTTTCCGAATGCTGCATACTGACCGTCTAAGTGGGGCGCCGGGTCGGACATGATAAAGAACTGCGAGCCGGCAGAGTCCGGATGCATGGCACGAGCCATGGAAAGTACTCCCTTGGTGTGCTTAAGCTCATTAACAAAACCGTTGGATAAAAATTCGCCTCGGATGCCATAACCGGGACCGCCGGTGCCACGGCCGTCAGGGTCTCCGCCTTGAATCATAAAACCGGGAATCACACGGTGAAAAATCAGACCGTCATAAAAGCCCTTTTTAACTAAAGAAATAAAGTTATTAACTGTATTCGGTGCAATTTCAGGGTAAAGTTCAGCAACCATTTTGCTGCCGCTTTCCATTTCAAATGTAACTTTTGGATTCATTTTATTCGCTCCTTTTTGTATTGTTGTCACAAGTATTATAGCACAAAAGGGGAGGGGTTGCAAGATGGGGTTCGAATCCCCACAAATCAAAAAAGAAGCACT
>JAZSOJ010000001.1:0-3840 GCA_045536855.1 Clostridia bacterium
GTTCTGCATTTTGGGGCATCGTGATTTCGATGGTGATTCAGTTGGGAATTGTACTTTTTTATGTGCTCACGACACAATATCCGCAAAGTGCAGAGTTGTTTATGCCGATTTATCAGGTGAGCCGCATCATTCGTCTGGGAGATAATTCGCAGAGTATCGAAGCGCTGTTTTATCCCGTGTGGATTTTGTCATCGCTATTATACCTTTCCCTAACGATTACTTTTGTGATAGAGCTGTTGGGGCAGATGAGCCGCACAAAACACCAAAAGCTTTCTATCCTGCCTGCAGCGGCTCTGATGTTTGTCGTAGGGCATATCCCGAAAAGCGTTTTGGATGCAATGCGCCTTTCCACAGCGGTCACACCGATTCTTTCCATACTGACGATGATTTTGCCGACGCTGATTCTTGTTTGGGCAAATGTGCGCAAGAAAAGGAGGAAACGACATGAGGCGTAGAATCTGCGGACTGATGTTGCTGTTTGTTTGCTTGTTCCTTTGCGGCTGTGAATATTCACACGAAATTACCGATATGGCATACGCCGTTGCCGTGGGCGTAGATGAGGGCGCATCGGGCTACCGAATTTCTTTTCAGTTTGCTCGTCCTTTATCGATCGGCGGGCAAAGTGAAGCCGCCGGCGCATCGGGCAAGGAAGAGGAAGATACGGCGGCGAAGAACAAAAACACAACGCTTTTGAGCATCGATGCCGAAGATTTTTATACCGCTCTTTCTGTTGCAGAAAACAGTTTGAGTAAATCTATCAATCTTTCGCATACCAAATTGCTTTTGTTCTCCAAAGAAATTGCCTCGCATGGACTGACAGATTTGGTAACGCTTTTCATGCGAAACAGCCAGTTCAGTCCCAACACCTATGCGGCGATATCGCTTTGTCGTGCAGAGGAGTATATGAAAACGGTAAAGCCGTCTCTGGAGATCAATCCGGCGAAATATTACACGCTGATTTTTTCCAAAAATAATAGCGACTTTCTTCCCGAAACAACCCTCCGAGATTTATATTTTGACCTCGCCGCACCGGGAAAAGAACCCGTGCTCCCGGTGGCAAACCTGGTAGGAGAGGAAGAAGACGGCGAGGAAAAAGAACAAAGTGCGCAAGGAGAATATGAAGCAGGAATGCAGGATGAGCGTGGAGAAAACCGTACCGATGTGGCAGGGATGGCGGTGATCTCGAAAGGAAAGCTTTCCGGGGTGATGTCTACCAAAGATGCGGTTTCCTATCATATCCTCTTAGGAGAACTGGAAGAGTATTATTTGACTTTTTCATCTGTTTCAAAGAAAGACCGACACATCACGCTAAGACTTACGCAAGACAAGGCGCCGAAGCACAACATCGCACTTTCGGACGAAGGGATAGAGGTTTTTTCTGCGTTGTCTCTGAATGCAGAAGTGGTGGAATGTCCGGATGAGGATGCCGAATCTTTAGGGAGCGAGGGCGTCGCAGAAACGGCAAGAGAAAAACTTGAAAATCAGCTGGAGGGATTCTTGAAAAAGACACGTGATGTAACGAAAGCGGACGTTGTTGGTTATGGGCGAATAGCAAAAATGCAGTTTTTAGACTATCCGACATGGGAAAGGTACGGGTGGCCGGAAAAATACCAAAAGGCCGGATTTTCTGTTTTGGTAAACATCACCGTTTCCCGAGAAGGTCTGGTGCAGGCGGAGTAAGAAACGTGTTTACAAAGCCGGGGCTTTGTGGTATGATAAGAGCGGTGATTGATATGATTTTAATGAATCTGTCCAAGATAACAAAAGCCTTTGGGACGGATGTTTTGTTTGAGGACGTTTCTTTTTCCGTAGATGAGCACGATAAAATCGGTTTTGTCGGCGCAAACGGTGTCGGCAAAACCACCTTGTTTCGGCTGATGCTCGGCGAAATTGCGGCCGATAGCGGTGAGATTTTTAAGAATAACCACACAAACATCGGCTATATGGAGCAGCAGACGGATCTTTCTTCAAACCGTAGTGTGTACGATGAGCTTTTGACCGTTTTTTCACATTTAGAAGAGATGGAACGGGAACTATCTGATATTGCCCGCCGTATCGAAGCGGGGGATGCGGATACGGATGCGCTCATCCGTCGCCATGAGGCGCTTTCTGAGCGGTATCGACAAGAAGGTGGCCTTACATACAAAAATGTTGCAAAGGCAAGCCTTTCAGGACTTGGTTTTTCCGAGCGTGAGCTGTGGATGGATTTTTCGTCGCTTTCGGGCGGGCAGAAAACACGGGTACACTTGTGCAAGATATTGCTCGGCCGGGCAAATCTTCTGTTTTTAGACGAACCGACCAACCATTTGGATATTGCGTCGGTGGAGTGGCTCGAAAACTTTCTGCGTGACTGGCGGGGTGCATTTATCGTTATTTCCCATGATCGCTACTTTTTAGACCGTGTGGCGAATAAAATCTATGAGTTGGAAAACGGGCGCCTGACGGTGTATCACGGAAACTATACGGAGTATCAAAGACAAAAAGAAGAAAACCGTAAGGCAAAAGAGCGCAGATATGAAAATACGAAGAGTGAAATCGAGCGTTTGGAGGGCATCGTGGAGCAGCAGCGCCGCTGGAACCGGGAGAAGAATATTAAAACGGCGGAGAGCAAATTAAAGGCGATTGAGCGTCTCGAAAAAACACTGGAAAAACCCGACGAGCTGCTTTCGGGGATTCGCTTTGCCTTTCAGCCGCAGGCGGTGGGCGGAAACGATGTACTCGCCGTGCGTGACCTTTCGATGCGCTTTGGGGAAAAGAAGATATTTTCCGATGCGGAGTTTCACTTATCCCGTGCAGAGAGAGCGTTTCTGTTAGGTCCCAACGGCTGCGGAAAAACGACGCTCTTTAAGCTGATTTTGGGGGAGCACACCCCTGTGAGCGGAGAAATTAAGCTGGGTGCAAATATTAAAATAGGATATTACGACCAAACACAAGAACATTTAGATTACACAAAAACAGTATTTGATGAGGTGGCAGACAGCTACCCCAAGATGACGCAGACCGAGATTCGCTCGGCACTTGCGGCATTTTTGTTCCGAGCAGACGACGTGTTTAAGCTTGTCGGCGAGCTCTCGGGCGGTGAGCGTGCGAGGGTGCTGCTTTTGAAACTCATGCTGTCGGGCGCAAACCTGCTTCTCTTAGACGAGCCGACCAACCATTTGGATATTGCCTCACGGGAGGCGCTCGAAGAGGCGCTTTTGTCCTATCCGGGAACCTTTTTGGTGGTGTCGCACGACCGTTATTTTATCAATAAACTCGCCCAGAGAGTGCTTTATCTTACGCAAGACAGAATAGAAAACTATCCGGGCGACTATGATTATTTTCTGGAAAAGAAAAAAGAACCGAAAGGGCAGGAAGTAAAAAGTACGAATCAGATAGGCGCAGGAAAAGAGGAATATCTCTTAAAGAAAAAGCAGGATGCCGAGGAGCGAAAGCGGAAAAACCGCATCGCAAAGGCGGAAGAAGAAATCGCATCGCTTGAGGCAGAAATCAAAGAAAAATCCGCATTATTAGAAACGGAAGAGTATGCGACGGACTATGTAAAAGCCGCCGAACTCACGAAAGAAATCACAGAAAAAGAAGATAAGCTCTCCCTGCTTTATGAAGAATGGGAACGCTTGTCAGAGGAATAAAAAACAAAACCGGAGCAGTAGAATCTACTGCTCCGGTTTGCTTTCATAAAAATAATCTTTTTCCCAACAAACAATATTAGTTTCGATATATTCCCAAACTTTCTGATAATCCTTTTCGTCACGGGTGATATGGTCGTGAAAGGACCGTTGCCATATATTTTCTTTGTATTCCTTATTGCAAAAACGCTTGAACGTTGATACAAATTTC
>JAZSOJ010000063.1:0-2029 GCA_045536855.1 Clostridia bacterium
TCCGACTTAGCCTTGTTCTTTCAGCAAAGCTGCAGCAACAGAAGAATCCACGCCACCACTCATGCCGATGAATACGGTCTTTTTCATAATGCGCCTCCATTCGTTTGGTGATTGATATTATTATACACAAAAAATAACGGTGGCGCAATCCCCAGACAGAAAAAACGCTTGAATATATCTTGCAAATCAATAAAATTCTTGATAAAATAAAAAGAGAGTAAAATTGGCGGGAGGAACGTATGGATTACCAATTTGAACATAAGCCGATGTGTAAGTTTTGCATCCATGCAAAGCGGATTGCCGATACGGAGGATATGCTTTGCCAAAAGCGCGGAACGGTTTCCCAAACGCATGCTTGCAAGAAATTCCAATATAACCTTTTGGCACGTGAGGTGCGAAGAAAAAAGGTGCTTGATACAACAAAATTCTCTGCGGAAGATTTTAGTTTGGATGATTAATGAGGTGATACGGATGCAATTTGTGATTGTGACCGGAATGTCCGGTGCAGGCAAAACCAGTGTGGCACATGTCTTAGAGGATATCGGTTATTATTGTATCGATAATCTTCCGCCGACGCTTTTGTCTAATTTTGCATCGCTTTGCAGAAATGCAAACCTTTCGATGGATAAAGTTGCTTTGGTCGTTGACGCACGAGGCGGCGAACAGATTTCCTGCCTCGGCGAAGAAGTGGACAAGCTGAAAAAGAGGGGAAACCATTGTAAGCTTCTGTTTTTGGAGGCGACGGACGAGAGTATTATCAAACGCTATAAAGAAACTCGCCGCAAGCATCCCCATGCGACAGAAGGACGGCTGGAAGAGGGAATTGCAAGAGAAAGAGAATTGCTTTCCGATATTCGTGCGCATGCCGACTACGTTCTCGATACCTCCGGGCTGTTAACACGCCAGCTCAAAGAACAGGTGTTTTTTCTCTTTGAAAAGAAAGAGCCGTTTGAAAATATCGGTGTCAATGTGGTTTCCTTTGGTTTTAAGTACGAAATTCCATTGGATAGCGATTTGGTGTTCGATGTTCGTTTTTTGCCAAATCCGTTTTATGAGTCGGAACTTAAGGAACGTACAGGACTTGAAAAAGAGGTTCAGGATTTCGTATTAAGTGCAGATGAATCGCAAGAGTTTTTGGAAAAAATGGAGCAGATGTTTTTGTTCCTCCTACCGCAGTATATCAAAGAGGGGAAAACGCAACTCGTTGTTGCCATTGGCTGTACGGGCGGAAAACACCGATCAGTGACGGTCGCAGAACAACTGACCAAACGCCTTTTGGAGCGTCAGTATTTTGCAGTGGCAAACCATAGAGATATTAAGAAATAAAGACGCTTTTTGCGTCTTTGTTTCGCATGGAAAAAACTTCTTGAAATTTATATCTTATTATGTTATAATTATTTTTTGGTATGGTAAATGGTGCAAAGCAGGCAAGAAGTAAGAGATAAGCGGCAAAAAGAATGTTTGCAATTTATCTCTTATCTCTTGCCATAGCACCAAAATTTTAACAAATGGAGGTAGTTATGTTTAGAACGTTTGAAATGGAACTGGCCGGCAGACCGCTGGTCATCGAAACAGGAAAGTACGCAGAGCTTGCAGGCGGTGCAGTTATGGTTCGCTACGGCGATACTGCTGTACTGTCTACGGCAACGATGGCGGCAAAACCCCGTGACGGCATTGATTTCTTCCCCTTGGGCGTTGATTTTGAAGAAAAATTATACGCAGTCGGTAAAATCCCGGGTGGATTTATCCGCCGTGAGGGCAAGCCGTCGGAAAAAGCAATTCTCACTTCTCGTGTGATTGACCGCCCGATTCGTCCGCTGTTCCCGAAGGATTTGCGTAACGATGTCAGCGTAGTTAATACCGTTATGTCTGTTGAACAGGATAACGCACCGGAAATTGCCGCTATGATCGGTACTTCTGTTGCAATTTCAATTTCTTCAATTCCGTTTAACGGACCGATTGGTGGCGTTTTCGTAGGCTTGGTCGACGGCGAGTTCGTCTTGAACCCGACCGCAGAGCAGCGCGAAAA
>JAZSOJ010000147.1:0-6831 GCA_045536855.1 Clostridia bacterium
CGGTATCGTGAAGCTGAAAAAGGGCATCGATGACGCCAGCAAGAGTGAGGACGGGTTTACTTGGCAGTTAACGCAGGATGACACTAAATTATTAAAGAGCAACATACCTGTTATAGTGCAGGTGGATTATAAGACCGTGGCCGGACAGAGATATACCATCCTGCCATCCAGATTCGATCCTGCCGAAAGCGCAGTTGATAGGGAGTTTTAAGTTATGAGATTTGGTGATACAGTTGTGATTGACGGGGCGGAGGTGGGATTAGAAAACAGAATAGATGGCGGCGAACTTGGAGTGTTTTACAACAAGGGCAGTGCTAACGACTATAGAATGTTGGCGCATAAGCCTATGATAAATGGCGTGACACTTATCGGGGATAAGAGCATAGAGGAATTGGGGGTGGACACGCTCACCAACACAGAGATTTTAGAAATCTACAAAAGAGTATTCGGAGGTT
This sequence comes from Clostridia bacterium, assembly GCA_045536855.1. GTDB lineage: Bacteria > Bacillota > Clostridia > UBA1381 > UBA9506 > RGIG1666. The sequence goes on from JAZSOJ010000147.1 coordinate 456, forward strand.
AAAAGGATGCCCACTAATAACTACAAAAGAATTGATGATGACGGTTTGCTGTATCTGCTTACGTTACTGAAAGCGAAGATAGACTCAGCCGGAGAAGACAATGTTATTGAATCTGTCAAGGTAAATGGAACCGCATTAGTGCCGGATGCCAACAAAGCGGTGAACATTGATTTGAGTGCTTATGCTTTGGCTTCGGATGTCCCTACGGCAACATCCGAGTTGACCAATGACAGCGATTTCCAGACGAGTACGGAGGTTCAGGACTTAATTGATGCCGCCCTTGCCGATATTACCGGGATTGACTTTGAAGTGGTGCAAGCTTTGCCGCAGACGGGAGAAAAGGGAGTGATTTACCTGCTGGCCAATTCCGGGACAAGCCCCAATGTATATGATGAATACATTTGGATTGAGCCTACCAGTGGACAAGGCCAGTATGAAAAGATTGGCACAACGGCGGTTGATCTTTCCGGGTATGTGCAGGCAAGTGAAATGCACGCACTCACCAATTCGGAAATCGATACTATTTTCAATCAGGTGTTTAATCCTACGCCTTAATGGGAGGACAATATGAGCATTTATAGCCGCCTTGACGATGCGGGCTTGACAAGAGTATTCCAAAAACTAAAAAGCCTGTTTGACACAAAGGTGAATACTACAGACGAGGCTACCGATACCACGCTCGGACTCGTAAAGACAAATCCGAATCAGAACATAACGCTAAACGCAGACGGACAACTTGAGGTGGGTGGTCGGCTTGGGCAGACTGAAGAAGGTGGACTCTATTCACCAGTTTCTATGAACCCGACAAAAGTAGATGCTAATGCCTTATTGCTCTCTGGCATGAGCGGTTTGAGCGTAGCCAATGGTTCCCTTGCTTTGCTTCGTGGTTTTGGACTTAATGTAAAATCGGCTCCCGCAGGCACAGTTGAATATCATGTTGCAAATACATATCTTAACAGATTAATTACAGCAGGGATTCAAGCGGAAGGTGCTGTTTGCATCATTAACGAAGCGGCAGAACCCACAGGCGATTTTTCTAAAATCCTCTCCTGCAAAATAAACGGTGCAAGTTTTGTACCAGATAGCGGCCCAGATGACTCGGATAATGACATTATTATCACGGTGGATAAGTCAGCGAACCCAGACACTTCGGTTACACAAATAAGAGTTTACACTGCCGCCACAAAAAGTAGTTCCTTCTATGCGGGGCAAATGGTAGGTGCAAGAAGCGGACTGGCAAATGTAGTGGTTGGCCAAGCGGCTTTTTCAGATAGTGGGAATGTGGTTGTTATGGTTGCGGCGCAGTCTTATAATACGGGTAATGGCAACGCTATCTTTGGACGTTACCATATTTCGAGGAAAAATCGTTGGTTTATGTCTGGTACTGGACACGATAACACCGACGGCCGTGCGGAGGCTGGTGCAGTAGTAGGTCAGTATGCAAAAATCTCGCCATACACAATATTTGCTGTAGGAAACGGCACAGATCAACAAAACCGCTCCAATGCGTTTGAAGTGAGCGATAAAGAAACTACAATCAGCAATATTGTAGGAACGGCAAAGCAGATTGAGTTTGAGGCAGGCGATTATGACAATCTTGCACCTGCACTTGTTGCATCAAATTGGGGAACAAATACTAATTGGTCGTTTTCTGACGGAGTTTTAACACTTAACGGTGTTTCAGGTGTGTTGAATTGCAACGCTGTAAAAGCAAATATATTCCCAGTAACAGAGGGTGAAATATTAACGGTTAGTTTTGAGGCAAAAAAGGAAACGGCAGATGGCGCAATCGGAAATCTCGCCATATATTTGGTGGCGACTGATTCGGCTGGAACCGCACAATCAGGCGGGGTTTATGTGGTAATCAACAATACATCCGCAACATATACAACAGAGTGGGCAACATATAGTGCAACATTCACAGTGCCGAGCGGTGTAAGTTATATGGGGACGAGAATAACCAAAGCAGGCGGAACCGTTACATCAGGGCAGAATTACCAAGTGCGTAATCTTATTGTCGGCCGTCCTATGGATAAAGGAGTCATATTGCATAGCCCGAATGGCACAAGGTTCAAAATAACCGTTGGCGATAGCGGAAACCTCTCAACAACGGCGATTTAACGGAAAGGGAACGAAAATTGTCGTATGAGACGAGGATATTTTAACAAAGGAGGTTAACATGAAAGTATTCAGTGAAAAAACACACAAGATTTTACGCAAGGCACAGCTGATTATCTTTGCGGCTATTGCGGCCTTTGGCTCTCTTTCTGGAGCCCTTGATCTTGGCGTGGCGGGGGCCATTGTGGCGGCTATCTTGGGGGCGGCAGGCATTTTTGTGACCAATCTGGTGGAGAATGACAGCGACAATTATTTCAGCACGAAAACCATTGTGAGTAAAATCCTGCCCGACAAAGAGCCGGAGGAATAAGCCATGTTGAGACTTGCACAGGCGGCATCGTCTGAATATTTCAGTGAATACGGCACTCCGCCGAACCAGAGGCGGACACCGGGCAAATTAGATGGGGAATTAAATATAATCCCCTTCTATGGCGGTTGGGAGTATGTGTTCCGGGAAAAAGACTCGGAGAAGGCCGAAAAGATTGCTTGGATTATGGAAGGCGCTGTGGAAAACGGTGACCATTTTGGATATGGTCAAGCAAGCCTTGCTTCTGACGGAGGGAAGTATCCGAGGACTACCGGCTTTGATGCAATCTTCGAGGAGCCAAGTCACGATCCCCGGGAAGTAAAGGTGTTGTGTAACACGGACTGTTCTGCGGGCTCCGGTTTTTCGGCGTATTTCGCCGGGGTTAAGGATATGCGGCTCCGTGATATGTGGTCTGGGAATGCCCGGGAAATCCTTATGAGTACTGGCGAGTTTGTGGAGCTCACGGATCCTCTGCTTTTGGAGTTGGGCACCGGCCTGCGCAGGGGTGATATTCTTCTCAAAACAGACCACATGGCCATAGCCATTGACGATGATGATCACTTGGATACGTTTGCCGTAAAAATCGAAGGTTGTGCAATGTCCAGAATCCGAACCGGCCCCGGCAAGGATTATGACACTATTGCCGAAGTTGAAGCAGGTACGGTGTTGAACGCTACGGGTTCCAGCACGGATGAAACCGGAAAAGTCTGGTACAAAGTTATGTGGGAAGAAAAGATTGGGTACACGTCGTCAAAATATGCTGTACCTTTAAGCGAGACTTTATGCATCGCTGACACATGGCTCCGCAAGACGGCGGGTACTTCCGGGAAGGAAATTATCGTTATTCCCAAGAATGCAACCGTATATGTGACCGGAGACACATGCAAAGCTTTTAGCGGAATTATTCGGCGGACGTGGGTGAAGTGTGTATATGGTGGCCATATTGGCTGGGCCAGCAGTCTGAATATAGTATAAAGGGGGCAATCATGGAGGAGAAAAATGCAATCCCGTACATTGTGTGGGAGGGTGAAAGAGTAAGAGACGAAAGGCGGCACAGGCGAGATTTTATTGTGAAAATCATACTGATTATATTGCTGTTTGTAAGCAATGCATTGTGGCTGTATGCTTGGAATCAATATGATTATAGTGATGGATCTGAAATAGTCACAATTGATGGAGGAGAGAAAGGCATAGCGAATTATATCGGACACGATGGAGAGATAAGCTATGGCGAAGATTACTATCCGGAGAACGACACGAAAGCGAACTAAAAGCAATGGTCAATCAAAAGGCACACGAAGGCGTAAGCGCAAGTGAGCTGTCAAGGCTGATTGATGAATGGATTGTAGGCACACATGCAGAACGCAATAGGCGCATACTGAAACGCCGCCTTATAGACGGCATAACATACGACGCTTTGGCAGAAGAATTCGATTTGTCTGTAAGACATACGAAAACCATAGTTTACAAATGCGAAGAAAAACTTTTCAAACACCTGCCGGGGAAATAGCCCCGGCTCTTTTTTTTGAAAAAAAGAAAAAAAATACAAAAAAAGGCTTGACATTCTTTTATTTGTATGGTAAGATTCACACATAATCAATCTTTGGAGGAAAGAATAATGAAAGGAACAGTAATGACTACAACAGTTGCAGGAAGGACATACGAAGTATGGGGAGATTTCATTAAGCGGGGCACCATGGCAAAGAGTGAAGATGGTGAGATTAAGCAGATTAGCTGGAGCGGATATGTGAGCAACGATTTGACTGTAAGAAAAGCAATAGCAAGCGCATTCCAGACTGGGACTTTCAGGAAATAATTAAGGATTTTTCATATCCCGCCCCGGAGGTTACGATGGCAAGCTTTAATGTTTGGCAATAAATAATTTGGAGGAAAGAATAATGACAAACGAAATGATTATTTTTGGAGAAAGTCAGAGGCTGGCGAAAGCGGGTAAGATCGCCTATACTGGAAGAGTTTATGAGATGTTGGATGCGGGTGGTAACGCAATCACAATAAAAGAGACGGAGCCTATCCATACGTACACAGTTTGGAAGGAAATGGGCTTTCAAGTTAAAAAGGGACAAAAGGCAGTTGCGAAGTTTGCGATTTGGAAACATACTGCAAAAGTCAACGAAGAAACAGGAGAGCAGGAAGACTTAAAGATGTTTATGAAAACGGCGGCATTCTTCAGCCGAGCGCAAGTTGAGGCGGTATAATTAAAAATCAGCTGACCTATCGGCTTGACGGGGAGGAGGAAAGAAAATGAAAAGAAAAAGGCGTAATGAATGGGTTGATGCACTTGTGTCAATGGCGGTGATCATATTGGCCTTTGTGGTTCTGTTTATGGTAAGAGGTATCTATTTCTTTGCCATAATTGGGGTGACACTTGCGCTCCCCATGATACTTGTGGCTCTTATAATCAAATATGGATTTACCGGTTTACTTGCCATGCCGCAGGCTTTGTGGATGGCAATACAAGATAGGAGGGAAAAACATGGCAAACGGGATATTAGCACAAGCGATTCTTGTGGCAGTAGTTCTCACGGACATAGTAGGTGTAGGGCCGTTTAAACCCGCACCGCCAAGCATAATAGAGACTGTTCCTGCCGTGGTAGTGGAAACTGTTCCGGCTTATACGGAGCCAGCCTACGTTGAGCCACAGACAGCCCCTGTCTGGCAGAATAATTTCAAGCAGTACAGAGTGGCAGGACACACACCACCGTATGAATGGCAGTGGTATCTGTACGGCAAACTGGAACAGTTCGGGATTGCTTGGTTTTACCCTTATGCAATCTGCCAGATATGGCAGGAGAGCAGATGGAATCCGCAGAGTACAAACGGCGTTGACCACGGCCTGTGCCAGTTTAAGGGAATCTACTGGGACGGCTGGGCGAGAGATGCGGGAATCCCCGGTGCGGATATCTGGGACGCATACGCACAAATGCACGTTTATGCATGGATGATGTCAGAATACATCCGGGCATCTGGGTGGAATGTAGAAATGGCCCTGTCAATGTACTTCCTCGGTCGAATGGAATACAGTGAAATGTATGTGGGCCATGTGACAGGGTGGCTAAACAGTTTGGAGGTGATGGAATGAGTGCAATTGAAAACAAAGATAGAATCCGCAGAGAGCAGGATATTTTGGACAGGCTGGATGAAGTAAGGCGGTTAGTGATGATGGAAAACACACTGCTGACAACTAAAAATGCGAAATCATGGTGCCGCTTCGTGCACACAGACAAAGATGGACACAAAATAGGCGAAGATTTATTGAGTAATGTACGGAACGAAATACAAATGCAGCTATTGTCTATTGTTGCCCTGTGCTATGGTGACGGGTCGGATTGTGGAGAGCCTTGCCCCATGCTTGAATGGAGTTCTGATATTAGAGGCGAAGAAAACGCAGAAGATAGATTCCGGCGAGTATGGGAAGAATGTTTGGAGTGGAACGCATGAAAGGGGAAAGAACAATTGACTGTATTCCGTTTAGATACGCAGGACTGTTTTGCCGGAAACCAGAATGGGATGTAGAGCAGTGGAGGCAAACAGACACAAACAGAAAGTGGATATGCTATGCGTGTAATGCGGAATTGAAAAACACATATTCAACAAGTGGTACATTGCTCAGGAGGAATTATCCGTATATGTCCGTTTTCAAATACGGCAAGGGGAAGAATAAGGGACTTTCGAGATTTAGAATACTGTGTCGGGAATGTGCATATTCTTATGGAAAAGGTGTCACGGAGATAGACGGAGAGATATACATGGAAAAGGAAGATTTTAAGGGACGATGACAAGAGAAGAAGCAATCGAAATCAAGGAGGTGGAATGAAATAATGGCAATCGTATTTGAATTATCAATGCCGGGAAAAGGTTCATGGAATGGGAAGTGGACTGGAGAGGGCGAAAACTATACCCGCCTGTGGGATGAAAGAAAAGTACCAAAAG
>JAZSOJ010000066.1:0-3865 GCA_045536855.1 Clostridia bacterium
TGAAAAGAGTTGATGTCTCGCCCAGTCGCATCGGCAAATCACGATAGGGACGCATTTTATTTAAGAACACCTGATACTGGAACGGACAGGTCATGGGACGAAGTGCGAACACTTCTTTATCCTTTTCCTCGTCGCCTAACACAAACATACCGTCTTGATAGTGATCCCAATGTCCCGAAATTTTATACAAGTCACTTTTTGCCATCAGCGGTGTTTTCGTCAGAAGATAACCACGGCGCTGTTCCTCATCTTCTACAAAACGCTGAAGTGTCTGGATGATGCGCGCACCCTTTGGCAAGAGAATCGGAAGACCTTGGCCAATCACATCCACTGTCGTGAATAGTTCGAGCTCTCTTCCCAGTTTATTATGGTCACGCTTTTTCGCTTCTTCTACTTGCGCAAGATATTCCTGCAACTCCGCTTTGTCGGTAAATGCCGTACCGTAAATGCGCTGCAGCATCTTATTCTTTTCGCTGCCACGCCAGTAAGCACCTGCAACGCTTGTGAGCGCAAACGCTTTTACCTTTCCCGTCGAGGATACGTGCGGTCCTGCGCACAAATCAGTAAAGTCGCCCTGCTCGTAGAATGAAATTTCTTCCCCTTCCGGCAGGTCGCAAATCAATTCAACCTTATAATTTTCGTCTTTTTCTTCAAAATATTTGATTGCATCCTCTCGTGACTTGGTAAAACGACGCACGGGGATATTTTCTTTGACGATCTTTTTCATTTCTGCTTCAATTTCTTTCAGCACCTCAGGGGTGAAGGAAACATCACAGTCAAAATCATAATAAAATCCGTTTTCGATGGCAGGGCCGATGGCGAGCTTTGCCTGCGGATAGAGGCGTTTGACTGCCTGCGCTAAGATGTGCGAGGCCGTATGACGCAAAACATCCTTGCCCTTTTGGTCAGCAAATGTCAAAAAGGTAACTGTCGCATCGGTGGTAAGCTCGGTGCCCATTTCGCACACCTTTCCATCTACCTCTGCCGCAAGACAAGTTCGCCCGAAACCCTCGCTGATATCCTTCGCAATCGCATAAAGCGGCGTCGGCTCACTGTACTCAAGCGCACTACCGTCTTTCAAAATTACCTTAAACATACATTTTCATTCCTTTCCGAAAACAAAATAGTAATAAAAACCTTATTATATAATCATATCTTTTTTAGTGCCCAAAGTCAAGAGAAATCTGCCGTAATATCGCAATTTATCGCATTTTCCGCATCAAAGGCAAAAACACGTTTGCCGAAGCGGTAAAAACGCAAGTGCTTATACAATTCTGTTGGTTTTTCCTGTGTCCGATGCGGGAAATATTTTTCTGCAATCCCCTCTTTTTTCAAAAACTCAAATGCCTCTTTTTTTAGATCATCCCGACGCATAAAACTTAAATCATCTTTGTAATGCGTAAGATAGTCAAACGAAAGATATTCACTGATTTGATCTGCTTGTATCTCTGTTTTTCCGAACACATTTAGTATTTCATATAAAGACTTTTTGGAAAGTGCCTGCCCGCTATAGCCGTTTTTCCTGAAATATTGTGCCAATGCTTCAAAAAAGGAAAACGCACTTTGGGAGCTGTAGTTTTCTACCAAATAAGCAAGCGAATTTGGAAACGTTCCACTATTATAGAATTTTTCAAGTACGTCCTCAATATCCTTGAGTTTTAAAATTTCCGCATAGCTCATCGCATCGCTCGCAATCACTTCATACGGAGGTTCATCAGTAAATCGGCTACCTTCGATATCCAGTGTTGCACCTTTTAATTTTTTTAAAAATCCCAGCTGTAAATCATGCGGCGCCAGCGAGAAAACATCGTCAAATGACCGTGCAAACTGCAGATAGCTTTCCCCGGGCAGACCCGCAATCAAATCCAGATGCAAATGGATATTTCCGTTTTTCTTGAGGCGGTTGACCACCTCTGTGATTTTCCCAAAATCTGCCCCACGTTTGATTTTTAAAAGTGTTGCCGGATTCGTACTTTGAACACCGATTTCCAACTGAAATAAGCCTTTTTTTGCCCCTATGAGCGCATCTACGAGTTCCTCCGACATAGTTTCGGCTTTTACCTCAAAGTGAAAGCAGGTTTCTTTGGAATGTTCCTTAATGAAATTTACAATCTCAACTGCACGCCTGTTGTCTGCATTAAAGGTTCGGTCAACTAATTTTACCAGCTGAACGCCTGCACGGATGAATATCAAAAGTTCTTGTTTGACTCGCTCGATCGGCAAAAAACGCACCCCTTTTGTCGCTGATGAAAGACAAAAGCCGCAACGGAACGGACAACCACGAGAGGTTTCATAATAAATGAGTCGTCCGGAAAGTTCCTCGAGTTCTCCGTCATAATATGGGAACGGAATCCGATTTATATCCATTTCCGGCGCAGGTTTGTTCCCCACTATTTTTGCTCCGTTTCTAAAGCAAAGACCGCCCACCGAGAAAAAGTCTCCGCTTTCTTTCGCAGCCAGAAACTGCAAAACGCTTTCTTCTCCCTCACCACAAATGATAAAGTCGACAAAGGGATTCTCTTTTAAAAGCTCTGCCGAAGCAAAACTGACCTCAGGGCCGCCAAGCACAGTTTTAATGGAGGAATCCGCCTTCTTTAATCGGGAGCAAATATCTAAAACCATTCGGATATTCCAAATATAACAGGAAAACAGAATGGTCTTTTTGCCGCTTAAATAGATATCTGCCACAACGGTTTCCGTGCGATCATTAATGGAATATTCCCGCATCTCGCAACCTGTAACCTGTCGCAAATATCGCATTGCAAGATTTGTGTGGATATATTTTGCGTTAATGGCAACCAATAAACTCATCTGCTCTCCTCCTTTCGTAAAGAAAAAGCTGCGACATATTTGCCGCAGCCTTTGTTCACAGCGATTAGTTCTGCTGACCAAGCTCACGGAGAGCATCTTTTCTGGACAGGTTGATTCTGCCCTGACGGTCAACTTCCATTACTTTAACCATAATTTCATCGCCAACGCTGACGACATCTTCTACCTTTTCCACACGTTTTTCATCCAGCTTGGAAATGTGTACCAGACCTTCTTTACCCGGCAGGAACTCAACAAAAGCACCGAAGGTTGTAATCGTAACAACCTTTGCTTTATAAATCTTACCGATTTCAATTTCGCCGGTAATTCCCTTGATGATTTCAATTGCACGCTGTGCCATTTCTTCATCGCTGGTGGAAATATAAATCGTACCGTCTTCTTCGATGTCAATCTTCGTTCCGGTTTCAGCGATAATCTTCTGAATCACCTTGCCGCCGCTTCCGATAACGTCACGAATCTTATCAGTATCAATATTCATTGTGTAAATCTTCGGTGCGTACTTGGAAAGTTCCGGACGTGGGGCTTCAATTGCCTTTAAGAGTACATCGTCGATGATGTGATAACGTGCATCTCTGGTCTGAACAAGAGCCTGCTTGATGATTGCCGGAGTCAAGCCGTCAATCTTAATATCCATCTGAATTGCGGTAATACCCTCTTTGGTACCTGCAACCTTAAAGTCCATATCGCCGTAGAAGTCCTCTAAACCCTGAATATCGGTCATCGTAATGAAGCGGTCGCCCTCAGTAACCAAACCAACAGAGATACCCGCAACCGGAGCCTTAATCGGCACGCCGGCATCCATTAAAGCCAAGGTACTTCCGCAGACACTCGCCTGGGAGGTACTGCCGTTGGAGCTCAGTACTTCGGATACCAGACGGATTGCATACGGAAACTCCTCTTCCGGCGGAATCACCGGCTCGAGCGCACGCTCAGCCAGCGCACCGTGACCGATTTCACGACGACCCGGGCCTCTCGAGGGACGGGTTTCGCCAACCGAGTAGGACGGGAAGTTATAGTGATGCATATAGCGTTTCTG
>JAZSOJ010000136.1:0-5542 GCA_045536855.1 Clostridia bacterium
GCTTAAAGGCGGATTTTGATAAGATTTTCAAAAACGACATTATTGTCGATTTGATTAAGGTTTTAGGTTGCGGTATCGAGGTCAAACATAAAAACAGCAAGGACTTAAATACCTTTGACCTTGATAATCTGCGTTGGGATAAGGTCATTATCTGTACCGATGCCGATGTCGACGGCTTCCAGATTCGCACGCTGATTCTTACGATGGTATATGTGCTCATGCCAAGCTTGATTGAGGCCGGAAAAATGTATATCGCAGAATCACCACTTTTTGAAATTAGTTGCGGAAAAGAGACGTTCTTTGCTTATAACGAAAAAGAAAAACAGGAGATTATTGAGAGCCTGGGCGACAAAAAATATACGATTCAGCGCTCGAAGGGTCTCGGTGAGAATGAACCCGAAATGATGTGGCAGACGACGATGAACCCCGAAACTCGTCGCTTAATTCAGGTAAAAGCAGAGGATGCACAGGAAACGTATCGGATGTTTGATATGCTTTTGGGTGATAACCTGCAGGCAAGAAAAGACTTTATCGCAGAATATGGGCATCTTTATCTTGATATGACAGACGTAAGTTAAATAAAAAATGCATCGCAAACAGCTTGCGGTGCATTTTTTTGTCTGCTTTCGGTTATATTATAATAAAACCGGAAAATGAGGCGGCTTTGGCAGATGAAAAAAGAAAAAAGAAAAATCAGCACAGGGAGACCGGTTTGGGTGGAGGCGATGTTTCCCGGACGGCTGATGAAAAAATTCAGACAAATGCTCAATGAGGATGAAAGCGGAGAACTGCTTCGCTCGCAAAGTGTGATGATTCCCGAACGTGAGCAAGCATACAAAAAAAGCCGCTACCGTGCAGAGGTTTATCTTCACCTGTCCGAAGAAAAGCGCAGTCGCTATGGACATATGGATTTTGCGTTTGGGAATTTTGTGTATTCGTTCGGTTGCTATGATGATAAAAGCAACCGTTTTTTTGATTTGATCAGCGACGGAGTGTTGGTGATATCGCCAAGGGAAAAGTATCTCGATTATTGTATGCGTGAGGAGAAAAAAATACTCATTGGCTATCCTCTTCTCTTAAGCGAGGCGGAGGAAGAGGAGCTCATCGGGGTGCTGCGTGCGGCACGGCGGGATGTTGCCGTCTGGCATCCGGAGGCGGAAAAATGGGGGAATTCTCCCTTGCCGTCGGCAGCAAGTCGCCTGAAAAACACCGTCGGTGCACATTTTTATAAGGTCAGGCGCAAGCGTTTTAAGACCTATTTTGCCCTTGGCACAAATTGCGCACTTTTGGTGGATGAATGTATCGGTATCTTGGGTGCCGAACGGATCACTCCACGGTTTGGCTTTATTACGCCGGGGGCATGCTATCGGTATTTTGAAACGGCTTTGTATTGGCAAAAAAGCCTGATTGCCGGACGAAATATTTATTTTTTGGCAGAAAAAAAGGAGCCATCAGTCGACTCCTGATTGTTTATTTGTGATAGGCTTCATTTGCATTAATCTTAAATGCACGGTAAATCTGTTCTAATAGTACAACACGCATCAGCTGATGCGGAAAGGTCATTTCCGAAAAGGAAAGTCGGAGCGAAGCACGCTTTTTTACCTCATCCGAAAGCCCCAAAGAACCACCGATGATAAACGTAAGGTCACTTTTTCCTGCAAGGGCACAGTCAGAAATGTAGGCAGCAAGTTTTTCCGAGCGCATCTGCTTTCCCTCGACACAAAGGGGAATCACCGTATCCTGACGGGAGAGGTGAGATAAAATTTTTTTCCCCTCTTTTTCGAGAATCGCCTCTTCTTCCCGCACAGACGCTCTTTCTGGAATCGGCTCATCGGCAAGCTCGGTAATTTTCAGCTTGGCAAAACGGGAGAGCCGCTTTTGATATTCCTTACAAGCATCAACGAAATAGCTTTCCTTTAACTTTCCGACGCAGATAATGTGTATATTCATAGATTCTCCTTTAACCAATACCGTGATAGTACATTCAGACCGACATCGGTGCCGACCATGATCCCTTCTTTTTCCAAGATGGATTTTACCGATTCATAAGCAAGGGTAGGAACGTTATTTTCCTGTGAAAGATGCCCCAGCCAAAAAGCACGTGTGCCGGTTTTGGCAAGCATAGCGCAAAGATGACCGCAGGAATCATTGGATAAATGCCCACGTTCCCCTGCAATCCGTCGCTTTAAATAATACGGATACGGACCGGTGCGGAGAAGTTCGCTATCATGATTTGCCTCAATAATGATGGAATTACTGCCGGTAAGCTCTTCCGTCAGCTCGTCGCTGATGTGCCCTAAGTCTGTAGCGATGGCAAAGGTCGAGCCGTCATCTGCGAAACGATAGCCGACGGGTTCGGCGGCATCGTGCGGAATTGAAAAGGCCCGTACCGAAAGCGAACCGATGGAAATTTCTTTTCCCGAGCTGATTTTATCGGCGCAGGAGTGAAACCGACCGCAAATGCCGTTCATTTCCGAGAGAGTTCCCTCCGTGGCCAACACGGGAATTCCATATTTTCTGGAAAGGACACCAACGCCGGAGACGTGGTCACGGTGTTCGTGCGTTACCAAAATAGCGGAAATTTGTGATGGATGTACACCGAGGCGAGAAAGACACTCGGTGATATACTTTCCCGTAGCACCACAGTCAACCAAAAGATGTGTCGTGTCATCGGTCACATAAGTACAGTTCCCGGAAGAACCGCTCAAAAGGGATTGAAATTTAATCAAAACAGTTCAGCTCCGCTCGGGGATAAAATTATTTTTGTGCTTCTAAAAAAGCATAGCCTGCTTCCACTTCTTTTCGAACACGTGCGGTTGCCGTACCGCCAATGAGGTCACGGCCATCGACACAGGTCTGCATGGAAATTGCATCATAAATATCTTCTTCAATCAAAGAGGAACAAGCATGGAACTCGTCCATCGTGAACTCGTCTAAGGCTTTTCCCTTTTCAATGGCGAGTGCTACCATCTTGCCGACAACGGCGTGGGACTCACGGAACGGGACGCCTTTTTTGACCAGGTAATCCGCAACGTCAGTTGCATTGGTAAAGCCACCTTTTGCGCCGGCAAGGAGATTGTCCTCCTTCACGGTCATCGTCGCAATCATATTTGTAAATACCGGCAGGCAAAGCTTTACGGTATCAACCGCATCAAAGACGGCTTCTTTGTCCTCCTGCATATCCTTGTTATAAGCAAGCGGCAGAGATTTCATCACCGTTAAAATCGTCATCAGACTGCCGTAGACACGTCCGGTTTTACCACGAATGAGCTCTGCAACATCAGGATTTTTCTTCTGTGGCATAATCGAAGAGCCGGTGGAGTAGCTGTCGTCCATTTCAACGAAAGAAAATTCGTTGCTGGACCACAGAATCAATTCCTCGCAGAAACGAGAAAGGTGCATCATCAAAACCGAAAGACAAGAAATGAGCTCAATAATGAAATCACGGTCGCTGACCGAGTCCATGGAGTTATGTGTCACTCCGTCAAAGCCAAGCTCACGGGCAACCCATTCACGGTCCAAGGGGTAGGTAGTGCCGGCCAGGGCACCTGCGCCGAGCGGCATGTAATTGATGCGCTGACGGCAGTCGGAAAGACGGGACAAATCTCGTTTGAACATTTCGAAGTAAGCCAGCATATGATGACCAAAGGAGACGGGTTGCGCTTTCTGAAGATGGGTATAGCCGGGCATAATGGCACCGGAGTGCTTGTCTGCTAAAGACAAGACCGTGTGCATTGTCGTCATTAAAAGCGATGAGAGCGTGTCAATTTCATCTCGCAGATACATACGGATATCGAGAGCTACCTGATCGTTTCGGCTTCTGCCAGTATGCAGACGCTTACCAACATCGCCGATGCGCTCAATTAAAATCGTTTCGATATTCATATGAATATCTTCAGCATCGATGCGAAATTCCACCTTGCCGTCTTCGATATCGGCAAGAATTTCTTTTAAGGTTTTGCTGATTAAATCGGCATCTTCTTTTGAAATGACACCGCAACGTCCCAACATCTGAGAATGAGCAACAGAACCCAAAATATCCTGTTTATACATACGGGCATCAAAGCGGATAGAAGAATTAAAATCGTCTACCAAAGTGTCCGTAGCTTTTCCAAAGCGTCCGCCCCACAATTTCATACAAGCACTTCCTTTTTTACCATCTGGTACATTTTTATCTATTCATTATATCATAAACGGGAAAAGATGTCCAGTATTCCACGGAATTTCTGTGAAAAAAGGAAATTTTGATTGACAGTTGAGGGGAAAAATGGTATACTTTTCGTAAATAAGAGGGAGTAGTTTGCGAAGGAACAATCCTTCGATGCATCTTTCGTCATCACGTTGGCCGAGAGCCATCCGGAGGGTGTGCTGCCTAAGCAGAAACGAGACTTTTATTGCGTTTTTTCGCACGCAATAAAGGTCTTTTTTAGTGCGAAAAATAAAAAATATTTATAAAGGAGCTTTTCGTATGGAGTATCTTTGGCTATTCATTGGTTTTGTACTTCTGATTAAGGGAGCCGATTTCTTCGTTGACGGTTCTTCGTCAATTGCCCGTCTTCTTCGTGTGCCGTCGGTGATTATCGGACTTACCATCGTTGCGTTGGGAACGAGTGCGCCGGAAGCGGCAGTCAGTATTTCGGCTGGTCTCATTGGGGAAAATGAAATCGCTCTTTCCAATGTCATTGGTTCGAACGTTTTCAATCTGATGATTGTTGTTGGTGTTTGCGCATGTATGCGCCCGTTTGTGCCGGATAAGGACATTGTCAACCGTGACTTGCCGATCAGCTTTTTTGCCGCAGGTCTTTTGGCAGTGATGCTCATCGGTAATGTTTTAGGTCGTATCGAGGGTATTGTTCTTTTGCTTTTGATGGTGGGGTATATTGCACTTACGGTTCGCAGTGCCTTAAAGAATCGCACCGAGGGAGAGGAAATCAAAACACTTTCTCCGCTTGTCAGTATTCTTTATATTGTCGGCGGTCTTGCGGCAGTTATCTGGGGCGGTCAGCTCGTGGTTGACAATGCGAGCTTAATTGCGGTGAATCTGGGAATGAGCCAGACGCTGGTAGGTCTTACAATTGTAGCGATCGGCACCTCGCTTCCGGAACTGGTAACCTCGATTGTGGCAGCGAAAAAAGGCGATAGCGGTTTAGCGCTCGGGAATGTTGTCGGCTCCAATATCTTTAATATCTTCTTTATTTTGGGTATGTCCTCGGCGCTGACACCGATTGCAGGCTCGGTAGAGGCAATTATTGACATGGTGCTTCTTTTGGTGTTTACCCTGGGCGTATTCTTAGTCGGCAAGTTCAGAGGAAAGATTGGAAGAACCAGCGGTGCAGTGATGATTTCAACTTATGTTGCATATACCGCATACATTATTATGAGAGCGTACAATTTGATTTAACAGCGAAAAAGAGACCGTGGCTTGCTGAACCGAACCAGTAAAAACGGACAATAGACAAAAAAGACCTCTTGTTGTAGAATAAAATACAATAGGAGGTCTTAAATTATGCCCAGAAAATATGAAAAAGTACAAGAATTAATC
>JAZSOJ010000177.1:0-15370 GCA_045536855.1 Clostridia bacterium
AACAACATTCATCATGTCCGGAGTTGCAACAACAACATCATAATCAAACCAGTTCTCATTCTGAATTTTCGCAATGAGCTCTTCGCCGCCTACAAAATCTGCACCAGCCTGCTCAGCCTCGGTAAGCTTTTCGCCTTTTGCGAAAACAAGTACGCGAGCAGTTTTACCGGTACCATGCGGCAGAACGATTGCACCTCTGACCTGCTGGTCAGCATGACGAGAGTCAACGCCAAGCTTTACATGAACCTCAACAGTTTCGTCAAACTTAGCTTTTGCGGTTTTTACAACCAGTTCCATAGCGTCTTTCGGATCATACAAGGTAGCCTTGTCGATCAGCTTTGCGCTTTCGGTGTATTTTTTACCTCTAAACATTTCGTTTCCTCCTTCTGTGGTCTGACAAGCTTTTGAGCTCTCCCACTTCTTTCAACCGGGAATTAGTCTTCTACGACAATACCCATACTTCTTGCAGTTCCTGCAATCATGCTCATTGCAGCTTCGATAGATGCTGCGTTTAAGTCAGGCATTTTGGTTTCAGCAATCTGACGAACAGCTTCTTTAGAAACCGTAGCTACCTTCGTTTTGTTCGGAGCACCGGAACCACTTTCAATTTTAGCAGCCTTTTTGAGTAATACAGCTGCCGGCGGAGTCTTCGTAATGAAAGAGAAAGATCTGTCTGCATACACAGTAATAACAACGGGGATAATCAAGCCTGCATCCTTCGCTGTCTTTTCATTGAACTCCTTGGTGAACTGAACAATGTTCACATCGTGCTGACCCAGAGCGGGACCTACCGGCGGCGCCGGAGTAGCCTTGCCTGCCGGGATTTGCAATTTAATGTAACCTGCGATTTTCTGCGCCATTAGGGGCACCTCCTTTTTCAAAAAATGTGGTATTGGCGAACGGACCCTCCGTCCTCCCACACGCAACACACGTTGCGCCAAACAATATCCTCTTGTGGCAAAGACCTCTTTGTCAGCAAAAAAGGATACTGCGCATGGCTATTTAGCCACATATAACAACCCCTTGGGGTGTGCTATCTTAATCTAAAACCTCTACCTGTGAGAAATTAAGTTCGACAGGCGTTTCTCGACCAAACATCGAAACAACAACTTTAACCAGCTGTTTTTCCGCATCGATTTCACTGACCGTACCGACAAAATCGGCGAGCGGGCCGTCGCACACACGAACGGAAGTTCCAATCTCGAACTGTACCGAAACGGTTTTGCGCTCGATACCCATCGAATGCACTTCTTCCTCTGTCAATGCCACCGGCTTTGATCCGGGGCCAACAAAACCCGTAACGCCACGTGTATTACGAATGACGTACCAGCTTTCATCCGTCATGAACATTTTAACCATGACATAACCGGGGAAGACCTTGCGCATCACGGACTTCTGCTCGTTTCCTTTGGTTTCAATCACTTCTTCCATCGGAACTCTGATGTCAAGAATCTGATCTTCTAAGCCGCGGTTTTCCACGGACTTTTCGATATCCGTCTGCACTTTTTTCTCATAACCGGAAAAGGTATGAATGACATACCATCTTGCCTCATCAGCCATATCCATGTTAAAGAGGCACAAAGCCTCTTAGCCTCCTTTTGAAAAAATACTAAAGCAGCGTATTATTTCGAGAGCAGCCACTTAATCAGAGCTTCCAGACCGAAGTCCATAACCAAAATGATAGCTCCAACCAAAACTAAAACTGCAATAACAATACCGGTATTGCTTCTTACCTGTTTAAAAGTAGGCCAAACTACCTTTTTAAGCTCGGTTTTCATTTCTCTGAAATAATTACCGATGCGCTTAAAAAAGCCGGTCTTTTTCTCATCAGACGCCATAATTCACACATCCTTATCACATATTTCCCTATGCACAATTACTTCGTTTCTTTATGCAAAGTGTGTTTTTTGCAGAATCTGCAGTATTTGCTCATTTCGATTCTGTCAGGATCGTTCTTTTTGTTTTTCATTGTGTTGTAATTTCTCTGCTTACATTCCGAACACGCAAGTGTAATTCTGGTTCTCATGAAAAGCACCTCCTTGTGTTTATCAATACCTTAAAATATACAATCATCATAAGTTCTTTCTGCGTTTTTCACAAAAAACGCGCACAAAAAAAAAGAACCCAACCGTACAGGTACACTTTAATATACCATAAGAAATTCAATTCGTCAAGAGTTTTTTTCGAAAAAATTTGGTAAAATTCGATGCGGCGGTTTCCCGCCGCAATCACACCTAAAACTCACCTAACATTTTAATTTCCGTACACAACTGTACGCCGAAAGCCGTAAAAACTTTTTCTTTTATTGCTTCCACCAGAGCGCACACATCTGCCGCTGTTGCATCTCCTTTATTGATGACAAAGCCGGCGTGTTTTTCCGATACCTGAGCACCTCCAACCGTCAGACCTTTTAATCCGGCATCTTCAATCAACTTTGCCGCAAAATAGCCCTCCGGTCGTTTGAACGTGCTGCCTGCGCTCGGATAATCCAGCGGCTGTTTTTCTCTCCGCTTTTGTGCCAATTCTTTCATTACCACACGAATTTCCTCCTCCGCTTTCGGCACGAGCGAAACCTGCGTAGAAAGAATGTATTTGCCACCACCGGTAAATATACTGTCTCGATAAGCGAACTCGTGTGCTTCGCCTACCATTTTCCTAATCTCTCCATTGTCATCTAAGTATTCCGTTTGAACCACGACATCTTTCATCTCGCCGCCGTAGGCTCCGGCATTCATAAAAATTGCTCCGCCGACCGTGCCCGGAATTCCGCCTGCAAATTCTAATCCGGACAAGCTGTTTTTCGCCGCAAAATTTGCAAGCTTTGAAAGCTGTACGCCGCTGCCTGACATGATGTTCGTGCCGTCACATTCCAAAAAATCAAGACCTGCACCCATTTTCACAACAACGCCTCGGACACCCCTGTCGCCAACCAAGAGGTTACTGCCGGCACCAATTACATAAAACGGAACATCTTCTTGGCGACACAGCCGAACCAAAGAAGCAAGGATTTCTTTTGACTCCGGCTCAATAAAAAGTTCCGCCGGACCACCAATATGAAAGGAAGTGTGTGCCCTCATCGGCTCTTCTTCCCTGATACCGCTATGTTGCATTGAGAAAATTTCCTTTTTGAAAGCCTGACTCAGCAAGTCATAACCCCCTTAAAAAATATCCGGTATTTCGAGTGGCAGTTTTGGTAAGCCAAACGGCTCCTCATCTTCAAACCACTGTCTCTCTACCCTTTTTCTCTTACAAAGATACGACAAAAACTTCTCTGCTGTCGTATTCATAATCAATTCTTCATCGACTCCGGCCGCAGCAATCACCTGTTCTGCCGCCTCGGTTTTACCCAACTCATAGATGCTGTGTGCATCCGTACTGATAACCATTTTAACGCCCATTTCCTGACAGCGTCTTGCAATCCGCAGGCAATTCTCAAGGCTTGCCTTTCTTGTGGAAAAGGTGTGGTTATTGATTTCAACAATTTTATCCTGCCGTTTGACCTCTAAAAGCACACGGTCAATATCAAAACTATAGTCCGGTGAGCCGCAATGCCCTAAAATATCAACATACGGATTTTGAATGACTTTAAGATACGTATTTGTGTGTTCCTCTACCGTTCCCGGTGCAAGCGTCGGTCTATGAATGCTTGCAATAACGAGGTCAAGTTTTTTAAGCACCTCTTCCCGCACATCAATCGTACCGTCCATATCAATAATGTTGGCTTCTACCCCGTGCAGAAGATACAGATTGCCTACTTTTCGCGGCAAGGCCTTCATATTCTGAAAGAACCATTCATGCGGGCCATCCGGCGTATGCGGGCCGTGGTTGGTAATCGAAAGAAGTTCCAGTCCCAACTCCTTTGCTTTGTCTATCATTTCCTGCACCGAATGATAGGCGTGTGGACTGATGCTTGTATGCGAATGAGTTTCCGCCAAAAATCTCATGTGTCATTACTTCCTTATATATTGATATATTCTGCCGTGCATTTTGTTATTCTTCCATTTGCTCCATTAACCGATTGTTGAGTTCTTCCGCCGCATTGTATCCCATCCGACGCTGTCTGTGATTCATCGCTGCAACCTCAACGATAATCGCAAGGTTACGTCCGGGTTTGACCGGAATGGTCATCGAGGGAACGGAAATCCCCAGCACATCCGTAGAATGCATGTCAAGGCCAAGTCGGTCATAATGCTTCCCGCTTTGCCAGTTTTCCAGGTTGATAATCAGATCTATGTTTTCTGTATCCTTGACCGCACCCATACCGAAAATACGTTTCACATCAATAATACCGATGCCACGCAGTTCGATGAAGTGACGGATGATTTCCGGCGAGCTTCCCACCAGCGTTTTGGAGCTGACACGCTTAATTTCAACCGCATCATCCGCAACCAGACGGTGCCCACGCTTGACCAACTCGATGGCGGTTTCGCTTTTACCGACGCCGCTTTCACCAATCAAAAGAATACCCTCGCCGTAAACCTCAACCAAAACACCATGCATCGTAGTCATCGGCGCAAGTCGGACATTCAGGCTTAGAATCAGGGCGCTCAAAAAGCGTGAGGTACTCCATTCACTTCTTAAAATCGGATGCTTATACTTTTCGGCACAGGCCAAAAGTTCGGGGAACACATCCATCCCTGTTGTAACAATGAGTGCCGGGATCGGCTGCGCAAACAACTTTTCCAGTTTCTCGGTTCGCTCTTCGGAACTCATTTTTTCCAAATAAGTATATTCAACCTTACCTAAAATCTGAATGCGGGCCGGATCGAAATAATCGAAAAAGCCGGCAATCTGAAGACTGGGACGGTTGACCTCTGCGACCGTGATCGGAATTTCCTCATAGCCGTCCGGCGCATATACAACCTCCAGCGCATGTTCTTTGATAACCTCTCCCAACGGAACAAAGATGTCCATAATTCTCCAACCCTTCCTGATGGTTTTTCTCTTTTGCTGTATACTTCTATTATTATACTACAAATCCTTCTCTTTTTAAATACCAAATTTATGAAAATTTGTACTATCTTTTTTGTGCGAATAGGTGTATAATGAACTTATATGAAAGAAATTGAACTGGGAGGTTACTTATGAGAGCAATTATTACTGTTGTCGGTAAAGACCGTGTGGGTATTATCGCAGAGGTCAGCCGTATCCTTTCTGAAAATCAGGTGAATATTTTAGACATTTCACAGACCATTATGCAAGATATGTTTACGATGATTATGTTAGTCGATGTATCGGGCGCAAAAGTGGCTTTTTCGGAGCTTGCAGATTCCCTGGAATCACTCGGCGAATCGATGGGCCTTTCCATCCGTATTCAGCACGAAGACCTGTTCCATTCGATGCACCGCATTTAAGGAGGTGCGTTTTGTATGATTAACACCAGAGAGATTATGGAAACCATCAAGATGATCAGCGAGGAACATCTTGATGTACGAACAGTAACGATGGGCATCTCGCTTTTATCCTGTGCGGGTAGCGATATTGATACCGTCTGCGAGCGGATTTACGACAAAATCACGCATCAGGCAGAAAACCTCGTGAAAACGGCAAAAAGCATTGAAACTGAGTTCGGAATTCCGATTATCAATAAACGAATCTCTGTAACCCCCGCCGCTTTGGTATGTGAGGCAGTAAAAAACAGCGATTCCTTTGTGAAAGTGGCAAAGGCCTTAGACCGTGCGGCGAAAACTACCGGTGTCGACTTTATCGGCGGTTTTTCAGCATTGGTGCATAAGGGTGCAACCCGTGGCGATAACCTCTTAATCGACTCCATTCCCGAGGCTCTTGCCAATACCGACAAGCTCTGCTCAAGTGTCAATGTCGGTACGACCAAAGCAGGCCTCAATATGGATGCGGTCAAGAAGATGGGCGAAGTCATTAAAAAAGCCGCAGAGCTTACCAAAGACAAAGACGGCTTCGGCTGTGCCAAACTCGTTGTGTTCTGTAATGCTGTTGAGGATAATCCGTTTATGGCAGGCGCCTTTCACGGCGTTGGCGAGCCGGACTGTGTCATCAACGTCGGCGTTTCCGGTCCGGGCGTTGTTAAGTGTGCATTGGAAAAAGTGCGTGGCGCTGATTTTGGTACGGTTGCCGATACCATTAAAAACACTGCTTTTAAAATTACCCGTATGGGTCAGCTCGTAGCACAGGAGGCATCCCGCCGCTTAGGTGTTCCGTTCGGCATCGTGGATTTGTCTCTCGCTCCAACCCCTGCGGTTGGCGATTCGGTTGCATATATTTTAGAGGAAATGGGTCTTGAGCAGTGCGGAACGCACGGCACCACAGCGGCACTTGCGCTCTTAAATGATGCAGTCAAGAAGGGCGGCGTTATGGCGACCTCTTATGTCGGGGGTCTGTCCGGTGCATTTATTCCGGTCAGCGAAGACGCCGGCATGATTGCGGCGGCAAAAGCAGGCGTGCTTTCCCTCGAAAAACTCGAGGCGATGACTTGTGTTTGCTCGGTTGGTCTGGATATGATTTGTATTCCGGGTGACACCTCGGCAGAAACCATTTCTGCAATCATCGCAGACGAGGCGGCAATCGGCATGATTAACAATAAAACAACGGCGGTCCGTGTCATCCCCGCACCCGGCAAAAAGGTCGGTGACATTGTTGAATTCGGAGGCCTCTTAGGTACCGGCCCCGTCATGGCCGTCAACGAAAAATCTTCCGTTGACTTTATCGCCCGTGGCGGACGAATTCCTGCACCGATTCATAGTTTGAGAAACTAAACAATAAAAAAAGCGTGACTAAGGGCATCAGCCCTTAGTCACGCTTTTTTATTTCTTTAAAATAAACCTTTGATATCCTTTTTCCGCCAATCTCGGCACGAAATAGCCGCAAGCGAAGCCGATGAGTGCACCGGCTAAGATATCACTCGGGAAATGCACATACAAATAAAGCCTTGAAAATGCCATCACTGCCGCCACAATAAATGCCACCGCTCCGAATTTATGATTGGCATAGTAAATGGATGCCGCCGCCGCAAAGGATGAGGTGGCATGACCCGAGGGAAAGGAAAAATCATGTGGCACAGAAACAATCAACTCCGCCGCCGGATTGAGCCAACAGGGTCTTGCCCTTGCGACCAATGGCTTTAAGCTTAAATTGCAAATCAAAAGTCCCGCCAAAAGAGACAAAAGAACATAAAAACCCTCTTTTCTGTACCGCTTGGTACACAAAAGAAACGCCGCCGAGACAAGCCACAAAAAACCGATCTCGCCCAGCAGGGAAATCTTCGGCATCAAAAAATCCAAAAACGGACAGGAAAACAAATTCCTGATGCCGTCTAATATCCAAAAATCAATCGCAAGCATCGAAAAACCCTCTTTTCCTCTAACCTCTTCTTTTTTATTCTACTCTCTTTTCGGACACAATTCAATTGTTTTTATAAAATTGTTGCATTTTCACACGCTCTGTGTTATGATTAAGAAAAGGAAACGGAGGGATGAAACGATGATGCTGGGTGATAGAATCAGAGAGCTCCGTGGCTCGATGACGCAAAAAGACCTCGCAAAAAAACTCGGAATTTCTACCAGTGCGGTTGGGATGTACGAACAAAACCGCCGGGAACCTGACCTTAGCACCTTAAAGAAAATTGCAAGCTGTTTTGATGTTACGCTCGACAGCCTGATGGATTACCAGACAAATGCGCCGGAGATAAAAAGCACGACGGAAGAGATGCCGCTACTCCCTGTTGTCGGCCGTGTTTGTGCCGGAAACGGAATCTTAGCCGCCGAAAATATCATAGACTATGAACCCTGTGAAAAAAAATATGCGGACACAGAGCATTTCTGGCTGAAAGTCAGTGGCGACAGTATGTCTCCCCGCATCGATGACGGCGACCTGCTCCTCATTCGCAAACAGACCTCGGTGGACAGCGGCGATGTCGGTGTCTTTGTGGTGGACGGACAAGAGGGCGTGGTCAAAAAAGTGATTTATGATGCAGACAATATTGAGCTGATTTCCTTTAATCCGTATTATCCGCCGATGAAGTTTTCCGGCAAAGACGTTTTACGTGTGCGTGTCTCGGGAAAAGTCATCGAAAGCAAACGAAAATGGTAAAAAGCGCATAAAAACATCTCTTTTGCAAATGATACGAAAAAGGAGATGATTGTATGCCTAAAAAAAGAAAGCACATTCCTTCCCCCGCTGATAATATGGAGGAACTCGGCTTTAAAAGTTGTGCCTCGGCAACGGAATGCACCGGTTTAATCCGCACACCCGCCGAAACCATCGACGGTGCGGAGGCCTATCGTGATATTTTTGATTACGGGCCGCAAGACCCCGAGGACAGAAAAATGACAGCACTCAAAGACAAAATTTAACTGTGCGGCACATTTGCCGCCTTACATAGAAAGGAAGAATATGATGGAACTCCAAACCTTGATTCGCGCTCGGCGCACAATTCGCCGATTTGAACAAAAAACGCTATCAAAAGAACAATTGTATCGCTACATAGATGCGGCACGGCTTGCCCCGTCAGCTGCAAACCTGCAACCCTTAAAATATGTTCTCGTCTTTCGTCCCGAGGTATGCGAAAAACTCTTTCCGCTGACTCGTTGGGCGGGATATTTAGAGAACTATGCGCCGAAAGAAAACGAACGCCCCACCGCATATATTGCCGTTTGTGCAGACCTTAATATTCGCAAAAACGGGTATGAGTATGATGCCGGTGCAGCGGCAGAACATATCATTTTATCCGCCTTATCCGACGGTGTCGGCGCTTGCTGGATGGGTGCGATTGACTACGAAAAAATCTCCGCACTTTTAGGCCTTGATGAAAATCTCAAACTCCTTTCTGTCATTGCGCTCGGCTACTCCAAGGAATCGCCCAGCGCTACCAAAATGGAAGATGGTAATGTAGAGTATTTTATCGGGGAGGACGGCACACTCAAAGTCCCCAAACGCAGTTTAGACGAAGTAATTATAAAAAGTTTGTGACGGAGCATGCGATATGAGTAAATATCAATGGATTTTTATTGATTTGGACGGAACGCTGACCGCTTCCGGTACCGGCATCGTAAACTGCGTGCGCTATGCGCTGGAAAAGTTTGATATTACGGATGCATCCGAAGAAGTTTTGCGCTGTTTCATCGGTCCTCCGCTGACCGATGCTTTTTCTGAGCATTTCGGGTTCTCGGAAGAAGACGCCAAAACGGCCGTTCTTTATTACCGCGAACGCTACACAGAGATCGGCATTTTTGAAAATGAAGTATATCCGGGTGTTGTCCAAATGCTTAGCGAACTCAAAGATGCAGGAAAAACGTTAATCCTTGCTACGGCAAAACCGGAACAACACGCCAAGCGCATATTAAAACATTTTCATTTGGAATCTTATTTTGACTATATTGCCGGTGCAACGTTCGACCACGAACGTCACAACAAAATTGATGTTCTCGCTTATGCGCTCAACCTCTGCGGAGCTTCGACGGGAGAGTCAGTCATGATCGGTGATCGCAAACACGACGTCGAAGGGGCGGCGCATTTCGGGATAGACTGTATTGGCGTGCTCTATGGATATGGCAACCGTGAAGAATTAACCAATGCCGGTGCAAAATACCTCGCCCATACTCCTGAGGAAGCATGCCGGATTATTTTATAAACAAAACAGAGGACTGTGGCAGATTGCCACAGTCCTTTTTAAAGGGGGAGATATTTAAGGGGCTAACTCATCTTCCTACATGCATTCACTGATTTTGGCGCATAACACGGTCATATCATCGCCCGCCTTACCGCCGCTTTGGCGGATTGCCTCCATTAAAATTACGTCTGCAAGCATTTGCGCAGAGTCAACCCTAACCGATGCAATCATCTTTTCCATCGTTGTTTTCCCGACCCGCTCAAACACATCCGAAACACCATCGGTAACCAAAACAACATAGTCCCCGTCTTTTCCATAGTGTAATTCACAATCCGGCTCCGTTCGCCCGATAATACCGGCAGGCAGCGATGTTGAGCAAACACAACGAACACCATCTTTCGATTTAATATACGAGCTTGCCGCCCCGATTTTAATAAATTCCAGTGCGCCTGTATAAGAATTGAACAGACACATATCAACCGTGGCAAAGCTTTCTTCAACGGAATTACTCAAAAGTGCGCTATTGATTAAACGCAGTGTTGTTTCCTTGTCAAACCCCGCATCCAACAAGCGCTCCATTAGTGCCACTGTCATTTTACTCTGGCTGCTCGCCTCTTCACCGCTTCCCATTCCGTCAGACAAAGCAAGTGCCTGCTTTCCGTCGGAAAGATATGTACTTAAAAAGCTATCTCCGGATGCTTGTTCGCCATCCCGTGGTGTATAGGAAACGCCAATCTCTGCCGAAAACCGTTCGACCTCACGAAATTTAAGTTTGCAGATTTCTTCTCCGCAACTGCGATTGATTCGAAGCATCGGAACACCAAGTACTTCTCCAATCGTCGCCGCAATACTCTTGGCACAGATCAGTTTCCCTTCGCAAGCTTTGACCTGCATACTGACTTCATATCCGTCGCCACAACAAACTCTTATTTTCTGTGCATCAATCCCTTTTCGGTCAAGCGCCACTGCAATTTTGTGTTCCAGCTCCTTTGCTTCTTCCATGTTGTCATAGAGATTGCTTCGAATCCCTTGCAAAACAGAGGAAACATTTTCAAACTGATCTGCTAAAAGTTCCCGGCTCTCACGCACTTTGCCCGCCCACATGCGGTTCACTTTATACACTTCATAATTACTGTTAAGAACACGCAAAAAACGTTCTATTTTCAGGCAATTTTCCCGAAAATGTTTATCTGTATCAATATCTGCGGCATAGCCTCTTTCTTGCATCACGGGAACCATGGAAGCAAGCATCTTTTTGGTTTTCTCTCCATTTTTTTGCCAGCAATACCGATGCATACTGCAGTTTTTACAAACCATTTCAGTCGTCTTTTCAAACACGGTGTCGATATCCTTTAAGCCTGCCTTTTTCTTTCCTCTCATAACATCTCTAAAGGTATCAGAAAGAACGGAAAAAGAAGTTGCCGCCTCGGTCAATCTTTCCTCAATCATACCTCTCATACGCTGTTGTTCATTTTCATCAGGCATCAGCGCAGGCGCTTTTAATACTGCACCAAAAACCGAAACCCATGACGACGGAAGAAAGAACAGCGCAATCGCCGCTATCAGCACATGGGAATGTGCAATAAACATCATTGTCCCGTTATTGAAATACAACATCACCAAAACATTGGTTATAAAGAAACTGATGCTGACTCCCCACTTGCCGTAGCGTCTGAAACACCCTGAAACAAGGGCACAAATGCCATATACTCCTACAACCTGTGAGGGGAATGCCTCCGTTGTGCTGATCAAGAGGCCGAGCAGGGCTCCTGCCATCGCAGATCGCCCTGCACCGTCCGTCAAGGAGAATGACATTACCGCCAGTACAGCCAGCGCATGCGCCGCACCGGCAAGGTAAGGAATGGATGAAATGCTGATAATTGTTACCGAAATAAGAAACAGAAGCGTAAACAATTCCTCGTTTTCAAAAATGCGCCGTCCGCCAATTGTGCGCAGTAAATGCGACGCTCGAAAAAATACAAAATAGCATAAAAATACACCAATTGCCTCGACAAGAATTACCAATACATCATAAAGAAGAAATCCGTCAAAATAAGCATAAATGAAACCATTGATCGCACAGGCAACAGAAGCAATCAGCCCATAAACCCACTGTCTGGTATAAAGTTCCTCCGATAAAAGCAGAGAAAATGTACTGACAATGGCAACCGAGCTCAGATATTTAAGCGCTCCGACACCAAAATCGGAAAACAAAATTCCCACGCAAGAAAATAAAATACCATATAAGCGTTTGTGCTTTGGAAAAGTAGCCGCATAATACGCAAGTCCAAACGGTGCAATCGCACCGAACAAGGACGCTCTGGAAAGCAAAAAAATCAGTATATACTCTAAAAGTTCAAAACGCTCCGCCCGGCAAAAGCGAATAAAAAAACGGACACCGTTTTCCGGTTTCGTTGCTCCCGTGCGGCAATCACCGATTTCATGATTTGTCATTAAATATTCCCCCTGCTGTTTGATTGCTTTCATTATACTCTGCTTTTTGCGTAAAATTTGTCACAATTTGCGGCAAAAACAGAAAACTTTTCGACCTCCTTTGACACAAAATACCGTTTTTTCTCTTTTTTCTTCTGTTTGCTCTATCAGGCTTTGTCAATCGCCCTCTTCTTTTGACGATTTCTCACGAAATCGCACGAACGAAATTTGGTATAAAATAAAAAATATGGCATATACTCAAAGATTTACCTTCTTGCGAAAAGGTCTTTTCTTCTTATGAAATATGTGATATAATATAATAGTTAATATCTTTACATCGCTTGCGTTAAAGGAGGTTTTGTATGGACGTTATTACTAAAATCGAAACCGCATACCCGGATATGAGCAAAGGCCATAAGGCGATTGCCCGTTTTGTGCTGGAACATTTCGATAAAGCTGCATTTATGAATGTCAGCCGTCTATCCGAAACAACAGGAGTCAGCGAAGCAACCGTGGTCCGCTTTTCTACAGAACTCGGTTATGAAAAATATCAGCATTTCCAAAAGGCTGTATGGGAATACGCTAAAACACGGCTGGATAATGTACAGCGTATGAATCTCTCCTTCGAGCGCATGGAAAAGGAAGGAATCTTAACGTCCGTCTTAAGCTCTGATATCGATAAAATCCGTTCCACTCTGTCTGCCATGGATGAGGAAGAGTTTAATCGTGCGGTAAATGCCATCGCAAAAGCACGGCGCATTTATATCATTGGTTTGGGATCCGCCTCCGCTCTGGCAAGCTTTTTGGGATACTATCTGAATTTAATTTTCGAAGATGTACGAGTGGTAAGCTCGGTTGGTGTAAGTGAGATCATTGACCAAATGTATCACGTAACGGGCGAAGATGTTGTGATCGGCATCAGTTTTCCTCGTTATTCCAATCGTACGGTAAACGCTCTCAAATACGCAAAATCTATGGGCGGAACGGTTGTCGGAGTAACCGACGGTTCGATGTCACCCATTACCGCAACTTCTGACTTTTGCCTTTTGGCATGCAGCGATATGGAATCTTTTGTGGATTCTTTGGTCGCACCATTTAGTCTGATGAATGCGTTAATCGTAGCGCTCGGCGCCAGCAAGAAGGAAGAGGTTTATCGCAATTTAGAAAATCTGGAAAGCATTTGGAAAGAATATAAAAAATACGATCAGACAAAAAAGGAGGATCTATGAGATGAACATACGATTAAAATCAGGAATTCTCTCCTTATTATTGACGTTTCTTTGGCTTTGTTCTACTCTTTTGACAGTGTCCGCCTATGAAGGAACACCGGAATTTATCCGCATAGGTCTTTATTATGCTTCTACCGCAAAAGAAAAGGTTAATCTTACGTCTACGGGCGGTATGGCACTTGCTCTTACGGATGACGAACAACAGATTCCTTTGTGCGAGGATGACTCCGTTTCAAAGGTGCTGGTAAAAAGGGATGACAGCTATCACGCAGAGCTGAGCGCCTCGTATGCATCCTATGAGGAGGCACAGGAGGAAAAAAACGCTCTTCTTTGCAGCGGGTATCCTGCGTTTACCGCTTTCCGCAAAGGAGCTTATCGTGTATGGGTCGGTGCTTTCAGTACAAAAGCAGAAGCGCAGGATGTTGCTGACAGTTTAGGCGCAACCCTGCTCCCCGTAAGCGACAAGAGTGTTTTGGTCTATGTTGGCGATACCATCTGGATGGGTGTCGAAGATGATGCACTTCACCTGACCGTCATTCCTACCAACGGAACACTTGCTGTAGAAGGGACAGGCTATCGGGGAAATGTGCAGTTTGTCAGACAGTCCACAGGTGATATGACCGTGGTCAACGTGGTCGATTTTGACGATTATCTGTGCGGCGTTGTGCCCCGTGAAGTGAGCGCAAGTTGGAACTACGAAGTTGTGAAAGCACAGGCTGTTGTTTCCAGAACTTTTGCCATTACCAATTGGAATAAATATAAAAAATACGGTTTCAACTTGGATGCCACCACCAATTCACAAGCTTATGCCGGAATAAAAATCGAGCATGAAGCATCCAACCGCGCTGTCAAAGACACGCACGGCGAGGTCGTTCTGTATAACGGAAAGCCGGCGAATGTTTATTTCTTCGCCTCCTCCGGTGGAAAAACCGGAACGGCAAAAGATGCATGGGGTGGCGACAATCAACCCTATCTTCAGAGCATCGATGACCCGTTTGAAAATCCGGAAAAAGCTACTCGCGCACGCTGGGAAATGGTCTTTACTGCAGCAGAAATTAAGGAAAAACTGGCGGCAAAAGGGGTCGACATCGGGGATATCACTGATGTCACCGTGGAATACTCCGATTCCGGCTCAGGAAGAGTTATCCGTACCGTATTTCACGGTACCAAAGGAACGAAGGAATATTTGCGTGAGAACGTGCGCTGGCTCCTGGGGGTTTATAGTACGGCATTTTCTGTATCAAGAAGCGGCGCTGCCACCACAGAAAGCGTTTGCGTGCTTGACCGCTATAATTCCTTTGTGCAGAAAGCCTTAGGAAAAGGTACCTATCTTCTCTCCGCTTCCGGCATTACGGAAGTCGGCCAGGCGATTGCCATTATGGCTCCCGGCTCCCTTCGTACTATATCTGCTACCAACAGCGGTACCGGCGACTTTATCTTTACCGGACGAGGCTGGGGACACGGCGTCGGCATGAGTCAATGGGGCGCAAAAGGTATGGCAGAAGCAGGATTTAACTATAAGAAAATTATTGAATATTATTTTACAGGAACGCAGGTAGGTTAATATGAATGTATCTGATTTTAATTATGAACTGCCGGAAGAACTGATTGCGCAGACTCCGCTTTCCGACCGTCCTTCTTCTCGCCTGATGGTTTTAGATAAAAACAGCGGTGCCGTACGGCACACGCAGTTTCGGGAAATTCTGGAGCTTTTAAAGCCCGGAGATTGTTTGGTGCTGAACAATACCCGTGTTTTGCCGGCTCGTTTATTCGGCCATCGAAAAGACAGCGGTGCGGCAATTGAATTTCTCCTGCTGAATCAGAAAGAAGACGACGTCTGGGAGATCATCGTACGGCCGGGCAAGAAAGCTCGCCCCGGACATGAGATTGTTTTCGGCGACGGGCTTTTGCACGCCGAAATTTTAGACGTTGTAAACGACGGCAATCGTTTGGTAAAATTTAAATATAACGGCATCTTCAATGAAATTTTAGATACACTCGGCGAAATGCCGCTCCCACCATATATTCACGAAAAGCTGACCGACCGGGAGCGTTATCAGACCGTATACTCAAAGGTCGAAGGCTCGGCCGCAGCCCCGACAGCCGGTCTGCATTTTACCAATGA
>JAZSOJ010000022.1:0-3494 GCA_045536855.1 Clostridia bacterium
CCCAAGTTAGAGGGAACTACCGTTATTGCGGTTGACACTTCCGGCTCTATGAGTTCCGCTATCAGCGCAAAATCCACGGTAAAGTGCTATGAAATCGCTATGATGCTTGGATTGATTGCAAACAAGATTTGCGAAAACAGCATTTTCTATACTTTTGATACTGCCATCAAAAAGCATCCTGTTTCAAGCAGAAACGGTGTACTCTATACTACTATTCATTCCTCGTCCTGTGGCGGTGGAACGAGGATGCATCTTCCCTTTACTGCGATGATACAGGAAAAGATAAACGCTGATAGAGTTATTGTCATTTCAGACAATGAATGTAACGGCGGATATTGGTCTAAACCCGTTCAATATCTTGCGGATGAATACAGAAAGTTGACTGGTAATGACATTTGGGTACACGCCATTGATCTGCAAGGATATGGAACACAGCAGTTCCACGGAAAGAAAACCAACATAATTGCAGGATGGAGCGAAAAGGTGTTTTCGTTTATCAAACTTGCAGAACAGGGGGAGGGCAATCTTGAGCGAACCATCGAACAGTACACATACTAAACGCTTTGCCATACGAATTTCAGAAAAGATGCTCCACGAAATCAAAGAGCGATCAAAACAGGAAGAAAAATCTGTTTCCGAGTTGGTGAGGCAAGCAATCAGAAATTACTTGAAAAGCACGGTGTAAAAGCCGTGTTTTTCTTTGCACATTTATTTATAACTTTTTTAGAATTTTTGTAAAATAGTTGTTGACAAAGTGGCAAGGCGGTGGTATAATGATTACAGAAATTAAGGGTTGCGACCTACCGCTGGAGGCAAAATATGAAAAGCAAAAAGCGATTGATTGATGCTAATGCCATAGAAGCAAAAATCGAAAAGAGTTTCAGAAAACTGGTAGCAAGTCAAAATAAACCCGACCTTGCGGCTGCGCTTAGCTATGTCGGTGATTTAATTATTGAAACACCCACAGAAGATGCGGAGATTATTGTTCATGGTCATTGGATAAAACACAACTTCTTGGGACACGACCAGTTTGTGTGTTCTGAATGTCAAATGCTTGGCTCACCGCAGTGGAAACGATGCCCTGTGTGTGAAACAAAGATGGACGGAGGTGCAAACAATGAATAGACAATGCAAGTGTACATCCTGCAATTATGTGTTCGATTTTGAGGATGCTGGCGGTGTAAAAGAGAACCATTGGCTTGATGGGGAATATATGGGGAGCGAAACATTCCTTGTATGCCCTAACTGTGGCGGTGACTTTGAAGATGCCGTTGATTGCTGCGAGTGTGGCGAAACATTCACCGAAAACGAACTGTATTCCAGCTGGTGCGAAAAGTGCCTGCGTGAAACCATCAACTATGACACATTCTTTGCGTATTGTGAAGCGAATAAAGATGAGCAGTATTTGGATATTTTCGTAATGTCCGAACTGCTGGGCGGTATGGATTGTCCAAAGTGGATTAGCTATGATTTCCACCAGTTGATGATTAGTGAATACAAACACAGAGCAGAACTTGTTCGTAGTTATGAGAAGATGTTTGGCAAGAAAACACCCGATGATTTCCTGCCTGCCTGCATCCGCTTCATTATGGACGATGACGGCTCTACTGGCAGAGAAAACTATGCCGATTGGCTGAATAAGAGGGAGGTGAAGTGATGGAAAGAACATTTACATTGCCGTTTGGCATCGACCAAGTTATTTATGATGGCAGAGCAAATCCGCTAAAGATTGTTTCAATCGAGTTTTTCCGACATTACATTCCTCATCTGCATTGTATCAATTTGCGAACCGGTAGAAAAGTTACATTTGCATACAAGAAAGACAAAACCATCAATGTATATCTAAACAGGGAAGATGCTGAAAAGGCATTTGCCAAAAAGTTAAAAGAAAAGAAAATGGAGGTGAAATAATGGAAAATATTGTTTGGAACAAAAAGCCAAATGTCAATGGCAGAGCACCAATTTCCGCAGATGTTTCAATCAGTTTCACGGGAGATGCGTTGAGGTGCAGTTTTACGAAAAAGTGTGCTAAAAAAATCTTTGGCGGTGAACACGCAATCGCAGGAACATCAAAGGACGAGCCTAACAGAATTTATTTTTGTGAAGCAGACAAGGAATTTGGTTACTCTTTGACGGCATTTGGAAATGGTCGTGGAAATCGTGTATTTACAAGATTCCCAAACCTTTCTCTTCCTTGCAATCCCGAAGATTTTTGCGGAGCATACAAAATTTTATGGGATGAAAAGTTGGAGAAGTATTACATCGACAAAACCAAAAAGATGGAGGCAAATTGATGTTTATCCCCGAATTTGTATGCGGCATCTTGGCAACCATCGGCGTGGAAATCCTCTTGCTGATTGTTTATGCCATTGTACGCAAGAAAAAGTAAAATTGACTTAGGAGGCAAAAAGTATGGCACGAGCGATTGCAATTATGGGTGAGAGTGGCAGTGGCAAAACCACATCCATGAGAAACCTTGACCCGAAAAGCACCTACTATATTGACTGCGACAAAAAGGGTCTCTCATGGAAGGGGTGGAAAAACCAGTACAATGCAGAAAACAAGAACTATTCGTGTACCAATGATGTACAAAAAGTATGGAGCATTTTAGCGAATATCTCACAAAAAGCGCCGCACATCAAGACTGTTATCGTTGATACCGTGAATGGTATTATGGTTGGTGATGAAATGCGGAGGGCAAAGGAAAAGGGCTATGACAAGTGGATTGACCTAGCCCAGTGCATTTGGGATATGGTCGATGGCATCCACCTGTTGCGTGATGATTTGACTGTTATCATGTCTTTCCACTCCGAAACAATCAAGGATGACACCGGCTACAGCTTCACCCGAATTTTGACCAACGGTCAGAAGTTACAGAAAATCAAGCTGGAATCCAAATTTACCACTGTTCTGCTTGCAAAGGCAAACAACGGCGAATATTGCTTTGAAGTACACGCATCCAATAGCACGGCAAAGACACCGTTCGGTGCTTATGATAAGGACGTTATGACAGTTCCGAATGATATGGTTGAGGTTCTAAAAGCGATGGAGGACTTCTAAATGTCGAAACTTGAAAACGAAGTATCGTGGTACACCGAAGCACAAGCTACAATCTTCTTTCCAGAAGGGCAAGTATCTTGTAGGTACTGCCCAATTCTGGAAACCTATGCAAGAAACCAATGCAGACTGACGGGGGAATACCTCGCAGACACAAGAACCATCGGATATATGTGTCCGTTGAAATTTATTGAAAAACAGGAGGCAGAAAATGACAGATGAAAGAACATTTGCTTTGCGGTGTGTTTTGTTTGGATTGGAAGAAATGAGGAAAAAACTGGAATACACGCATAAGCCAGAAATGCTAAAAGTTTATTGCGAGTGCATAGAAATACTTGCAAAAACATACAAAATGATTGAAAACAAACAGGAGGAAACAAACAATGAGAGTAATTGAAAACTATGAGAACATCCAGGCATACAAAGTCGGATCGTAG
>JAZSOJ010000106.1:0-3766 GCA_045536855.1 Clostridia bacterium
TAAAAAAGCAAGCAACACCTTTTGGTGTTACTTGCTTTTTGGTGACCCATAGGGGAATCGAACCCCTGTTACCGCCGTGAAAGGGCGGTGTCTTAGACCGCTTGACCAATGGGCCATATATCTTTAGATACATTATATCAAAGATATACAAAAAAGTCAACGCTTTTATTGCAGATATTCACTCGGGTCGATAGGGCGGCCGTTTTTTCGCAGTTCGAAGTGCAGGTGTGTTCCGTCCAGTTTTTCAAAAACCGCACTGTCGCCAACGGCACCCAGATAATCCCCGGCTTTGACTTTTTGTGAAGGACTGACGGCGTTCGCTGCGGTCATATTTGCATACACGGTTTCGTACCCGCCGTCGTGTGCAAGCACGACCGTGTATCCCAACAGTTCTTCATAGCCCGCGCGCACAACGGTTCCGTCGGCAGCGGCACATACAGCGGAGCTGATATCGGCAGAAATATCAATTCCGTTATGCGTACGCCAATCGCCCATGGTCTTGGATTTTATCAGTCGATCGCCGGAATATGCAAGTGCAATGCTTCCGGACAGAGGTGCACGGAGAGTTAAGTCAGTATCATTTTCGAACAGTCCAACAGCGAGGCTCTCTGTTTCGATGCTTTCCTCTTTTGGCAGAGGCTGTTCCGTTTCTTCCGTATCAGAAGAAGATTCTGTCTTGGTGATTGGACGGGGCGTACTTTCTGATTTGTAAAGCTCTTGTTGTTTTTTCAAAAAGGCATCGACCGGCATGGGAGTAGGGATAGAAATTGGCGACGTATTACTGAGGCGTAAAAATGAGTTCGAAATATGCACGGTTACACCAACAACAATGGCGCAACCTAAAATGGTAAGCAAAGCTGTCGCTATGTACAGCTTACCGAAGGGCCCCATTTTTTTCTTTTGTGTATTTTTTTTATTCTTGCTCATGACAAAAGTCCTTTCTTGTTGAGATTCATAGGTAGTGTGCGCCACTTTTTGAAAAAATATACAAAGGAAGAATGGCGGGACAAATTCTAAACATTTGTAACCGACGATATACTACTATGAATGCTTATGTTTCGGGGTGAAGTTATGTCTTATTTAACGCAAACAAGAGAATATGACTATCAGGCATTGATGGAGGATGGCGCTGCCTTGCTCAAAAAATATCCGTTTTTATCCCAAGAAATGATTGGATGTTCGCTACGGGGCAGAGAGCTGCCGGCTTTTTCTTTCGGTCGGGGGGATTATCAGGTTCTTCTCTGTGGTGCGCATCATGGGAAAGAGTGGTTGACGGCACTTTTGCTGATGCGGTTTTGTGAGATTCTTTGCAAGGGTTTTGCAAGTGAACGGACAACCAACGGTAAGGATATGACGCATCTGTTTGATGAGGCGAAATATGTCATTGTTCCTATGGTCAATCCGGATGGCGTAGAGCTCTGTATTCATGGGTTGAACTGTGAGTTTTCGGAAGAGGAGAAAAGGACCTTGGTTCAGTATAATGGGGGATCTGCCGATTTTATTGGCAAGTGGCAGGCAAATGCCCGTGGGGTGGATTTGAATCACAATTATGATGCGGCATTTCTGCGAGGCAAAGAATTGGCAGAGGCCGATGGCATTATGGGACCGGGGCCGACCAGATTCAGCGGGCCATATCCCGAAAGCGAACCGGAATCGTCGGCACTTGCATCTCTCACCCGACGCCTGCGCCCACAGGTCTGTGTTGCCTATCACTCGCAAGGGGAGGTCATCTATGCTGATTTTGAACAAAAAGCCAGCGAAAAGGCGAAACGGATTGCGGAAAAGATGAGCCGTTCGTCGGGTTATATGCTCGATCAAACGGAGGGTATCGCCTCTTGCTCCGGCTATAAGGATTGGGTAATTGATGCTTTGGGCTTGCCTGCATTTACTGTCGAAGTGGGAATTGGCGAAAATCCCTTGCCGCTTTCTCAATTTGATGAAATTATGAGAAAAAATATCGAAATGCTATTGTATTTAGGGAGAGGGAAACAGGCATAAAACTGCGGTTTTTTGGTCTGTTCATAATTTGTTTACAAATCATCTGTTGTTTTTTTGGTGATTTTATTGTAGAATAAGTATCGTTGTAATAATTTCGTAATAATTTTGTTGCAATTTACATAGGATACATAGCAGAGACAAGAAAGGAGTGGTTGGGTGAGCGAAACGAGAACGGACGCGAATGTAACGAAACTGGAGCAAAAGCCGTCTGTGTATTACTCGCCGCAAAAGACAACCCCTGTCACGCAGTCTGCGGAGCGTTGTGAAGAGAGAAAGAAACGGTCGATGGTGGAACCGGAACTGTTGACCAAAACAAAAGAATATTTACGGACATACAAAGAAGTGGTTTTTTCGCTGGTGAAAGCAGTATCCAAGGAAGCTTTGATTCAAATGAAGCGATGCTGTGATCAGGTGAGCAAAAGGGTACCGCCTGTATTTCATACATTTTCTAAAAAAGTGGCAGAGCGTTCCCGAAAACTGCTCATTTCCGGTGCGGCGTCTTTGGTTATGACCACGCTTTTGGGCACTGTTGTTTTTGGCACGTGTTCGTTGGGTTGCCATGTGAAATTGGACGATAAAGAAATCGGAACGCTACCGAATGAGGAAGCGTATTATGAGATTTTATCAGATGTAAAAGAAGAAGTTCTTGATACGGCAGAGGTAGAGTTCGAGCCTTCGGGCGAGCTCTCTGTAAGCACGGTTTTGATTGGGAGAGGACAGTTTTCCCAAACGGAGGAAGTGAAAGAACGCCTAAAATCTACCTCCAGCGAAATGGTGCCCGCCTGGGGCATCAGCGTGGACGGGAAAACCGTCATCGGTCTGTTGGCGCAGGAAGATGCGCTTGATGTTTTAGAAGAATATAAGACATTGATGACGGCAGAAGGTGCGTTTGCATCGTTCCAGTCTCGTGTTGAGGTCAAAAGTGAGTTTGTTCCCGTGCAGGTTATGAAAACGAAAGATGAGGCACTTCGTTTTCTCACGGAAGCGGAAGAACCGGTGATTTTAGTCCGTTCTTCGGTTGCCTGCGAGACAACGGAGGCAATTCCGTTTGCCGTTGAAACGCAAAATGACCCGAACAGCTATGAGGGCGAGGTCCGCATATTGCAGTCGGGTAAAGAAGGAAAGCGTCGTATGAAATATTACTCCGTTCGTGTCAACGGCGAAGAAATTGAGCGAACGGTTATGGAAGAATCTGTTTTAGCCGAGCCGGTAACTCAGGTTGAACGTGTGGGTACAAAACCGCCGCCGTCACCGATCGGTACCGGAAACTTTGCAAAGCCTGCCAGCGGAACGCTGAGTTCTAATTTCGGTAAACGCTGGGGTCGTAACCATGAGGGTATCGATATTGCAGCAAGTGTTGGAACGATGATTTACGCATCCGACAACGGCGTGGTCACATATTCGGAGTATCACAACGGCGGTTACGGATATATGATAACCATCGACCACGGCAACGGCTATACCACAAGCTATGCTCATTGCAGTAAACTTTTGGTGCCGGAGGGTGCGGTGGTTGCAAAAGGTGACGCTATTGCCAAGGTGGGCAACACCGGCAGAAGCACAGGTCCGCATCTGCATTTTGAAATCAGAAAAAATGATGCGGCACAGAACCCCCTGAATTATTTGAAATAACAAAAAAGACCGACAACTTGAACCGAACCATTTTGTTCAGACAGTCCAAAAAAGACATTATTGTAGTGTAATTAAACATTAAGCAACATACTGACTCCGTTTTTCAAGCGGGGTCAGTTTTGTTTTAAGTTGTATT
>JAZSOJ010000131.1:0-8063 GCA_045536855.1 Clostridia bacterium
AGGTGGATATTCTTTGCAAATGCCCTGCAGAGGAATGCAACGAAAAAGAACAATACTACATCAAAAAAGCCGCCGATGCAGGGTATCAGCTAAAAAACAGTACCACAGGATCACAGGGCAAGGGAAAAAAGGGATTGGAGAATGGCAGACCTGCCCGTGGTTACTTTG
Organism: Clostridia bacterium; assembly: GCA_045536855.1. Taxonomy (GTDB): domain Bacteria; phylum Bacillota; class Clostridia; order UBA1381; family UBA9506; genus RGIG1666. The sequence goes on from JAZSOJ010000131.1 coordinate 169, forward strand.
ACGGCAAAGATGCTGGCTATTTGATGGCTCGCCGTGAGGTCGCCCATTGGTTTGACCTGCACCTAAATGTGTCAATGAAAAAGCCGACAAAGAATGCGGAGAAGGCTTACAAGAAGTTTTTGGAGTTTATTGATTTGGAGGCAGAAGAAAATGCGTGAGATTTTGTTTCGTGGAAAACGGTGCGAAAATGGCGAGTGGGTACAAGGATACTACATAAGAGCAGACCACCATTGGCACAAGCACGGCATCCATAAGGATTGGATTACTTTGGGCGCATCTGCGAATGGCGGTTGGTTTGCATTACACAACAAATATGCGGTAAAAGCTGAAACCGTAGGTCAGTTTACCGGCTTGACCGATAAGAACGGAAAGAAGATTTTTGAGGGGGATATTGTTGCTCAAAATTGGTATGATTACAACGAGCCAGCAGATGACAGCTTCGGTGAAGTGGTGTTTTGTGAGTATGATTGTTCTTTTTCTGTGATGGATATTCAAAAAGACGGCATTGTCCCACTTGGAGAATGTCACGCATACCATTGGGAAGCTGAAATCGTCGGCAACATCCACGACAATCCAGAATTATTAGAAAACCCCTAATTCCCTCTTGATTTTTGGGAGGGGATGTGGTATAATATCTGTAGGTCGATTGGGTATGAGGGTGCCGGATCAACCGACAAACTAAATATCAGTTGACCAATTAAGCCTTGCGTGGAGAGTGCCCTCACACTTGAAACGCAGGGCTTTTTCATACCCAAAAAGGAGGCGAATATGGCAAAACCGAGAATGATTGGTATGATTAAAAAGCCGATCAAAAATACAGACAGAAAGCAAAATCCCTTTGGTAAGAAAAAGAAACACAAATAAACAACTACGGAGGTTATTATGGAAGAAACTATGTCAATCTTTGACTTTCTACCAACCGAGGAAGCGGAAAAGTACAAGCCAAAGAAATCAACCGATTGGAAATGGACGATGGCAGAGGGCTACCCCAAACAAAAGAATGGGTTAAAAGTGTTCTCTTGCTTTGCTTGCGGTGGTGGCTCTACAATGGGTTACAAACTGGCAGGCTGCGAGGTTTTGGGTTGCTGCGAGATTGACCCCAAAATGAATGAGGTCTATGTAAAGAACCATCACCCAAAGCACAATTTCTTGATGGATATTCGAGAGTTCAACGCTCTGCCAAATGAGGAAATCCCGGCGGAACTGTTTGACCTCGACATTTTGGACGGCTCACCACCTTACACCACCTTTTCTATGGCTGGTCAACGTGAGGAAAGCTGGGGCAAGAAAAAGAAATTCCGTGAGGGACAGAAAAAACAGACACTTGATGATTTGTCTTTTGTGTTCATCGACACTGTGAAGAAACTGAAACCCAAAACGGTCATTATGGAAAATGTGGAAGGTCTGTTGCTGGGTGAAGCATTTGAGTATGTGCGGAACATTTACACTCAAATAAAAGCCGCTGGTTATCGCATGCATCATTGGCTGTTAAAGGGTGAAAATATGGGTGTTCCCCAAAAGCGGCACCGTGTTTTCTTTGTTGCCGTCAGGAACGATTTGAACATTGACCCACGGGAACTTGATATGACCTTTAATTATGAGCCAGTTCTTTTTGGTCAAGTAAAGGAAGGTATTGGTAAGCCAGCTGCTTGTTATGAATTGCTATGCAAAGCAAAGCCGGGGGATAAGTGTATTGCTGATATTCTTATTCGTGAAGAGGGTAGAAATTCGCGTTTCAATGAAATGATAGTTTTTGATGATGACGTTGCACCAACAATTCACACCCACGGATTTTATCGTGGTAACGAGAAAACAAAATTTTCGATTGAAGATTATAGAAACTGTCAAACGTTCCCAACTGACTATGATTTTTTAAGTCAAACGGCGTCTTATATTTGCGGTATGTCCGTCCCTCCAATTATGATTAAGCGCATCGTTACAAGGCTCATTGAACAGGGGGTTTATGATTATGCAAAACCCGTGTGATCGCTGCAAGAAAAAGGAAACCTGCCCCGGCACTTGTTTCCCAAAAAAGGACTACCTGCGAGCCTTGAAAAAGAGGAATAAAAAATGGACTACGCAAGCGAAATAAAAAGCAGATTGACCACAAAAGAGGGTTGACTTTCGGGGGTGTTTGATTTATAATATTGGTGTTGATAAGGTGTTTGGCGGCGTCTTATCGGCGGTAACTGAATATCTTATCAACACACAAATCCATGCTTTCTGAAGGCGCCGCCATGCCGGACGAAAGCGTGGATTTTTGTTTACAAAGGAGAAAAGCCATGAAGAATATGGATCAAGCAACAGCGTTAGTGCCTTTTGGCAAATACAAGGGTCAGCCGGTAGAGATCATGCAGATGGACACGGCATACTGTGATTGGCTGTCAAAGCAAAGCTGGTTTAGAGAGCAGTACGGAAATGTTTACAATCAAGTGATTATCAATAACTTTACAGAACCGACAGAAACACCGGAACACAACCGGCTGCAAATGCGGTTTTTGGATGAAGCATTTATTGAGCGTTTTGTTTCTCGAAAGCTATATCCTGCCCATTTAGACCAAAACATAAAAGCAAAAGAACAGTATAAATTTGATGGCGAAATTGATCCCAAAATTTCCGTTACCGGCATTGAATTTGAGCATCGTGGGTGGGATGTTTGTCTAAAATACAATTATTCTTCCGTTTACCACACATGGAAACTTGATGGCGATGGTTCTGTATGCTTTGAAATCAAGCCTTGTTTGGGCGATGATTTTCCGGCTGTTTTGCGACAGATGAAAAACAACGCAAACAGACACCGTGGTAATTTTTCTGTCTGCATAATTGACGAATTTACGGCGGTAGGTGCTACCTATGAGCAAGTGCAGCAGATGTTTAGAATGTCTAAATTTTCACTTTTGCGATTTTCTGACTTTGAAGAATGAGGTTTGAACTATGGACTATTTCAAACATGATATAAATGCGAGCGAGGATGATAAAATCTGCGACTTGCTGGCTCAAGATGGTTATGAAATGTTGGGTTACTATTGGCGTTTCATTGAATATTTATACAGCCGTGATGGAAAACTGCCAAAAGCTAAAATAACAAGCGTAGCTTGGGCGTTGCACATGGATATTGGCAAACTGAACCGCCTCATTTATGACTTTGGCTTATTCCATGAAGTTGACGATTGCATCATTTCAAAGCGTGTTTTGACGGAAGTGGAAACTTTTGTTGAAACTGGCAAGCGCATGGCAGAGATCGGGCGGCTAGGAGGTCAAGCATCTGCTAAAGCAAGAGGTCAAGCGTATGCTAAAGCGCACGGTTCAACGGATGGTGAAGCGGACGGTCAACAAAATAAAAAAAAGAAAATAAAAGAAAATAGAAAAAATAAAGATTGCGCCCTTTCGGGCGGTGAGGATGATAAGCCGTGGGATCAAGTAAGTAAAGGCTATGTTTTTTAGGGGGTGATTTTGTGTACGATTTCAAGTCAAAAGATGTGTTCGACTTTGCATCGTTCATCGGTGCAGAAACAAAGCAAAAGGGAAATGAGTTGTTTTTCAAATATTGCCCACAGTGCCACGGCGGAGGGGATGACAAAGACACTTTTTCCGTAAATCTGCAAACGGGAGCATTTAAGTGTTTCCGCGCTTCCTGCGACTATCACGGGCATTTTGTGGAATTGGCACGGGATTTCGGCTATAAGCTGGAGGACGAGCAGGAAAGAAAATACCGCCGCCTGCCACAGCCTAAAATAGAAAGCAAACCAAAAGCCATTGAATATTTGGAAAGCCGTGGTATTTCTGCGGAAGTTGCGAAGCGGTACAAGATTACCACACAGACCCATAACGAGAATATTTTGGTTTTTCCGTTCTATGATGACCAAAATGTGCTGCAATTTGTCAAATACAGAAAGACCAATTTTGACAAGCGGTTTGATAAAAACAAAGAATGGTGCGAAGCTGAAACAATGCCGATTTTGTTCGGTATGGCTCAATGCGAAGATTTCACACGGCTGGTTATTACAGAGGGTCAGCTTGATAGCCTTTCTTTGGCTACTTGCGGAATTAAAAATGCCGTGAGTGTTCCGACGGGTGCTTTAGGTTTTACATGGCTTGCAAACTGCTGGGATTGGATCAATAAGTTTCAAGAGGTTATTGTTTTTGGAGATTATGAAAAAGGCAAAATCACGCTGATTGAAACACTTGAAAAGCGATTGCAAATGAAGGTCAAATGTGTCCGCCCGCAAGATTATCTTTGTGAAAAGGATGCAAACGACATTTTGCGGAAATATGGCAAAGAGGCTATTATCCGTGCGGTGGAAGGCGCTGAACTGCGTGATGTGAAATATGTCAAGCGATTGGCAACCGTTGAAGCGGTCAATCTGCGTGACCTTCCTAAAATCAGAACCGGCATCCGTCCGCTGGATCGTGTTTGCGGTGGCTTGCTCCGTGGTCATGTGGTTTTGCTGTCCGGCAAGCGTGGCGAAGGTAAATCCACCTTTATGTCGCAGTTGGTAGCTGAAGCAATCGAGCAGGACAACGCCGTTTTTGTGTATTCCGGTGAGTTGCCCAATTACCATTTCAAGAATTGGCTTGATTTGCAGATTGCCGGAGCAAATCACATTTGCACCACAAGAAACGAGTACAACGATGAAGAATATTATTTGACGGAGGGTTGCGTTAAAAAAATCAACGCCTGGTATTACGATAAGGCTTTTATCTTTGACAATTCCGCTGTTTCTGATGATGAATACGAAGGTTTGATAAAGGTCATGGTGGATGCAATTTGCCGGTATGATATTAAATTGGTTTGCATCGACAATTTGATGACCGCTATGGACGGTGATCCTAACACGGATATTTACCGACAGCAATCTGCATTTGTCAAGAAATTGGAAAAGCTGGCTCAACAATATGATGTTGCAATTATTCTTGTAGCACACCCAAAAAAGTCAAGTGCAGCATTTGACAATGACACGGTTTCCGGCTCGTCTGACATTACAAATGCCGTTTCTTTCGTGTTCAATTATCAAAGAGCGGACGACGGTGACGAGTGCGACAGCTATTTGATGGTCACTAAAAACAGAATGAACGGCAAGCTGATGACGGGCGATAATGCAATACCGTTATATTATAGCCAAAAGTCAAAGCGGATTTCCGCAAATCCAAACGAAGTCAAGGAATATGGCTGCTTCAAGTCAGCCGAAAAATATGATGATTTGGAGTGGGATATTCTTTAATATCCCCACCCTTAAAAAATGAAATGGAGGGAAAGGAAGAATGAAAAAGCTGATTATTGAAATAGACGAAAAATATGGCGGTGTTTTGAGCATCACCGCCGTTGGCAGCAACTATCTTGAAACTTGTGTATCTACAAAGGTGATTGATTTAAGCAAATGTAATTTTTTGTCCATCGGTGAAGATGGCGAATGGACGGCAGAATTAAAGGAGGCATAACAATGGATGTTAGGGAAAAGTTGGTGGAGTTGCTGAATATGTGTGTTGACGAAAACATTGAACTTGACGATGGATTTGTTGGCTATGGTGTGAATTATGCAAATATGGCAGATTACCTTATCGCCCACGGCGTAACTGTGCAGGAGTGGATTTCGGTCAAGGATAGGTTGCCGGAAGCTGGTACAAAAGCACTGTGCTATCTAAAAAGAGGAGAATATTGGACGGCGGTGTGGGACGATTGCGGAGATGATCTGTGGAGTGATGGCGAAGCATGGTGCAGTAACGGCGAAGTTACCCATTGGATGCCCCTGCCCCAACCGCCGAAAGGAGAATGATTATGGTAAAAGTATTCTGTGATATGTGCAAAAGAGGAATTGATTATGAGGTTGACGGTGTAAACCTTGATTTCAACAGTTTTGGCGTTGTCAAGTTTAAACGCGGATGGAAGAAAGAAAAGCAACTCTGTGTGTCCTGCGCCGTCCGTGTCTGTAATTGGATTGAAAACCAAAGTGAAAAGCCTGCGGAATAAAAAGTTATAAAAAATTATAAAAAAGTTGTTGACAAATAAGCAGGGGTGTGGTAATATATAAGCACAGGGGATACCTGATATTGATTAGGAGGCGATCGAAATGAAAGGTATTGAAATCGAATTTTACGAGGCTGGAATTAAGGACGCAAACGAGCAGAGAAAGATCGTTGTTCCTTGTAGAAGCAAGAGATACTGTGAATTGAGTAGAAAGCACAATTTGCAGATCGGCAAGTTGTCCATTAAATGCCTGGATGCTTTTGGCCGTGGCGTTGCATACGAAATCAACCGCCAAACAAGATTGGAGTTCTAAAATGAGAACATGCAAAGGATGCGTTCAGTTTATCAGTTGTTTAAGAAGTGGTGAGGTGGTCGTCAATATTCGTGGAGGCGACCACATTTGCGAAAACTACTTTGAATACCCAGACTTTGAGGGGATTTTGGAAGTCAAAAGAAAATCCAAAGATGGCAGATGGTCAACGGCTATGTTTTACAGAAACGGGTCAAAACCAACATTTGCCCAATGTGGAAGCGAAATAAACGATGTTGTTGAATGGCGACATAAGGGCGGCTAACAACCGCCCACAGATAAAGGAGGAGGCAAAAATATGGCAGAAATGTTTTATAAGCAAGTGTGTCCGTTTTGTGGCAAAGAACATTTTAGGCATTTGCACATAAACATTATTTGCGACTGTGGTGCAAAATATTATTTCAACACAACGGACTGGCTGAACCGTGAAACGGGAGAAAAAATACACCGCGGGTCGTTTGAAGTGTTTACGGTAGGAGGAGGCTAAAATGCGTTTATGGCACAAAGATTTAATCCCGTATCTACCTGACCTTCAGCTAAGAGGTCAATGGAGAGAATGTGCGCTGATTGCTGACGCACTTGCCAAAAATGGCACACCTAACCACTTGCTTGTGAATAGAATTGTCGAATGTATGCCAATGAATTTTTCCTTATATATTCGTTTGGTGATAACACAAATGAAAAGTCGAGGTTTTTTTGTTTCTAATTCATCATTTGAAAAAATTGTAAAAAATCTTGCAAAGTGGAACTCCAAACAAAAAATGTTACAACTTCCCGACATTGTTAAAGCAACAGATGCATTTTTAGATTGGCACAACAAAGAATATCTCCGCGTCTGTATGGCTAACCTTTATGAAAAGCATCGCTTTGGCATCGGCAAGTCCCGTATCACCGATGAAGAATGGCAACGGCTCTGTGATGGTTATAAAACAATTACTGGGGAGGATTATGTGATATGACATATCTTCAGTTTCTGCAAAAGTCCAATGTTGATGATATGGCAAACTTTATTGTAACATTGCAGTTGCAAACTGTTGCAAAATTGTGCAAAGACATTGATATGGAAATTGACCCGACAAAATCCAAAAAGGTTTTGGTGGAAGATTGCAAAAAGTTCCTTTTGGAAGAAATTTAACAATTTACAGGAGGCAAACAAAATGGAAAACAAGATTTATAATGACGATGTGGAACGGATCGTGAATGACCCGAAACGGCAGGAGGCTATCAATGCGTTCCACGAAATGCGGTACGCAAAGAGACAGAGAAAGATGCTGATTGATGCTTGTTTGTATGCTGCCGTTGCCCTGGCTTTTGGCTTGCTGGGCTGTGTTGGCTGGATGACACCGTACATCGCTTTGCCAGTTTGCAGTATTGGCGGTCTGTATTCCTCCTTCCGATTTGGAAGATGGTTTGAAAATGGAAAGTGCTGGGGGTGGCGTTGATGGATGATAACGCACTGCCCGAATTGCCTTATGAGCGCATAGCAATGGCTGGCGGCGAGATGCCGGACGGCTTGACAAGCGCAGATCAACAGATGTTTCTTGAGTTACGGTTGCTTTATGATAGCCACAAAAGGGGAATTATTGACCGGGAAACGGCACGAAACGAAAAAGTCAAACT